>NZ_WWSL01000025.1:0-35573 GCF_009875845.1 Collinsella sp. BIOML-A6 | reverse complement strand
TTGTCGCAGCCCCGACCCGCGGTCACGAGCGGGGGCTCCTGTCTTTTTAGTGCCCTCGGATTGGGTCATAGTGTCTGTCGTTGCCAAAACATCGGCGCTTCCGTTGTTGTAGTCATTGGGGACGTTCTTAAATGACTAGTCGTTGGGGACGTTCCTGTTTGACTGGTCGTTTAAGAACGTCCCCAATGACTATTCGAACTGCTAGTTTGTGCGGGTTGTGGTTTTGGGAGCTGCGGGAATTTAAGATACTGTACATCTGTACGTTAACTCATCTTCGTAGTATATTGCTACCCGCAAAACTCAGCACCATTGTGCCGCGAGATGTTAGCGTGCCTCCGTACAATGGTTGTTAATAGCATGATTCGGCTAAACGATAGGATGGATGGTCCAAGCGTGAGTCTCGGCAACAAACTATCCGATGCAAAGGTTTCCTTTGCAATCTTTAAACGCGACATCAAGCGATTGATCGTGAACCCCGTCGCTCTGGTGGTTACCCTGGGCGTGTGCGTCATTCCCTCGCTGTATGCCTGGTACAACATCGTCGCCAACTGGGATCCGTACGGAAATACCCAGGGCATTAAAATCGCCATCGCCAACAACGATCGGGGCACCCAGAACGACCTAGTGGGCGAGCTTAACGCAGGCGATAAGGTGGTCGACCGGCTCAAGGAGAACGACCAGCTTGGCTGGACCTTCGTCGACTCGGCGGCAGATGCCAAAGAGGGCGTCGAAAGTGGTGAATACTATGCCGCCATCGTGATTCCCAAGAACTTCTCCGACAATCTCGTCTCGATGCTCGACGGCAATTACCATCAGCCGAAGCTCACCTATTACGTCAACGAGAAAAAGAGCGCCATTGCGCCCAAGGTTACCGATACCGGTGCCAACACCATTGAGGAGCAGATCAACTCGGAGTTTGTCTCTACGGTGGGCGAGACCGTCGCGGGCATTGCCAAAGATGCCGGCATCGACCTTAAAGACAAGGCAACCCAGACCCAGGATTCGCTGGCGGGCTCGGTGTCCGAGGCGTCTGATACCCTGGGCGAAGTACGTGATTCCATCGGCGACATGAACACCGCCGTCGACAAGACAAGCAGCTCGATTGCTTCGGCCGATGCTGCGTTGGCGGGCCTGCAGGGACAGACGCCTTCGCTAACGCAGGCAATCGCTCAGGGTAATGATCTGCTGGGCGAAGCTCGCACCACGGCTGGCAAGTCCATCACCTCGCTCTCCAAGGCACTTTCGGAGGGCAGCATTGTGCTGAGTAAGACATCGGCTTCTGCAAACGCCGCGATCGGCAGACTGACCGGTACGGTTACGTCCACGACCACTCGAATCGACAACTCGCTCGAGTCTCTCCAAGCGACGATCGATCACAATAAGGCCGTTATCGGGCACTTGGAGATTCTCGTCAACGACACGTCGACAGGTTCCGAGGAAATCGACGCGCGCATTGTATCGACCATCGATTTGCTTCGAGAGCAGAATGAAAAGCTTCAGAGCATCAAGGACGGTCTGTCCGCGCAATCGAGCGCCATGGCGAATGACGCCGCGGCCGTCTCGGGTGCCAGCGACGCTATCAATAACGCCATTCAGACCGGTACGGCCAACCTTGGCCAGGCCCAGACGAATCTGGGTCAAAACGCGCTGCCGAAGGCCTCGAGCGCGCTTGACTCCTTTGCCGCCGTCTCGGGTGATCTGACCGGCATGGTGTCGGGTATGACCCCCACGATAGCGAGCGCGCGCGGTACGCTGGCGCAGCTCGACGCCACGCTCAAGCAGGCGAAGACCACGCTGTCCCAAACCGACGCCTCCCTTGCCAAGGTTCAGGGCAAGCTCGCGACCGCCGCCAATGACATTGCGGCGCTGCAGACCTCTGAGTCTATGGGCAAGTTAGCCGACCTCATGGGCGTCGACGTCAATGACGTGGCAGATTTCATGGCATCTCCGGTTGAGTTGACGTCCAAGTCAATCTATCCGGTCAAGAGCTTTGGCTCGGGCATTGCTCCCTTCTACACCAATCTGGCGCTGTGGGTAGGCGGCTATGTGCTCATCGCTATCTACAAACTCGAGGTCGACCGCGAGGGCATCGGTAGCTTTACGGCGCGTCAGGGCTACTTTGGCCGCTGGCTGCTGATGGTGATCCTGGGCGCGTTCCAGGCCATTATCGTTACGGTGGGCGACCTGGTCATTGGCGTTCAGTGCGTCAATCCGCTGCTCTTTGTGCTGGGCGGCATCGCTATCTCGTTCACCTACGTCAACATCATCTATGCGCTGTCCATCACCTTTAAGCATATCGGTAAAGCCATTGGCGTCATCCTCGTCATTGTGCAGATCCCCGGCTCGTCGGGCATGTATCCCATCGAGATGATGCCCGGCTTCTTCCAATGGCTGCATCCGCTGCTGCCCTTCACCTATGGCATCAACCTGCTGCGCGAGACCGTCGGTGGCATGTACTCGTTCAACTACTTGTTCAACCTGTGCATCCTGGGCGTGTTCCTTATCATCGCGCTCTTTATCGGACTGCAGCTGCGCCCGTTGCTGCTCAACCTCAATCTGCTCTTTGATAAGCAGCTTTCCACGACGGGCCTCATGATCTGCGAGTCCAACGACCTGCCGCGCCAGCGCTATTCGCTGCGCACGGCCATGCGCGTCGTGCTCGATTCCGATTCGTACCGCCGCGAGGTGCTCGACCATGCGGTGGCTTTTGAGCACCGTTACCCCTACTACATCAAGGGCGGTTTTGCCGCCGTGGTGGGCGTCCAGGTCCTGCTCTTTGTGCTTTCGACGGTGCTCGATATCGACAATAACGGCAAGATCATCCTACTGGTTGTCTGGATTGTCTCGGTTATCGCCATCTGCGGCTGGCTCATTAACATCGAATATATCCGCGCGAGCCTCAACACCCAGATGCGCATCTCGGCGCTTTCGGATGAGGACCTTCGCCGCGAGATGCGCGAGCACACGGCTGCCATCCCTGCTGCCCGTCGCATGTTTGGTCTCAACGCCAGCGAGCGGGACACCAAGGACAGCGAACAGCCCACGAGTCGTCTGCCGCATATCGGTGCGCATCGTAAGGCTCAAGATGCCGACGGCGTTGACAACGTAAACGGAAACGACAGGGACACCGCCCCGCTTGGCAAGCACTCCAAAGGAGGTGAGGCATAAATGAAGAATATCCTGCATCTGTTTAAGCGTGATGTCCAAAATGTGTCTCACTCCGTGATCGGCATGATCGTCGTGATGGGCCTGATCATCGTGCCATGCCTGTACGCGTGGTTTAACATCGCCGGAAGCTGGGATCCCTACGGCAATACCGGCAACCTTAAGATTGCAGTGGTCAACACCGACGAGGGCTACGAGAGCGATCTGATTCCCGTCGAGGTCAACGTGGGCGAAAACGTAACCGCCACCCTGCGCGGCAACGAGAACTTCGACTGGGTCGTCCTCAACGACCGCGATAAGGCGATTGAGGGCGTTAAGTCGGGCGCGTACTACGCTGCCGTCGTTATCCCTAAAACGTTTAGCGCCGACATGATGACGCTTTTCTCGACCGAGGTGAAGCACGCCGATATCGAGTTCTATGAGAACCAGAAGGCCAACGCCATCGCACAGATCGTGACTGAAAAGGGTTCAAGCGCCGTCCAGAGCCAGGTCAACGAGACCTTTACCAAGACCATCACGAGCATCGGCCTTAAGACCGTGTCCAGCCTGCTCGACTATATGAGCACCGACCAGGTGAGCAACTTTATCGCCAATCTGTCCTCCACGCTGGGCGATTCGGTCGAGGACCTGCACGACGTTCAGGCGAGCGCGACGTCGCTCGCGGGCATGCTGAGCTCGACGTCCGATTCACTGACATCGGCGGGCGGCATGCTCAAGCAGACGGGCACCGTTGATGAGTCGACGAAGCAGCTGATGGAGCACGCCAAGAGTGGCATTAGCGATTCCGAGGAAGCGCTGAAGGCCGCCAGCGATGCCATCAACGCCGCGATTGACGGAAGCGCGGGTTCATTCGATAACGTGTCCGCCGCGCTTGAGAAGGCATTCGATGCCGCGAATCAGCATGTTGACCTTACGGTGTCTCAGCTCAACGAAGCCGCAGCGGCGCTCAATACGCGTGCTGACGATATCGATGCGATGGCCGATAAGCTCCGCAACCTTGCCGATCAGGTGAGTAATGACAAGCTCAAAGACGGCCTCAAGTCCGCTGCGACGTCGCTGGGCAGAATTGCCGTGGAGTACCGCAACAATGCGAAGGACCTGACGGCGACCGCAAAGTCCCTTTCGGACAGCATGGCGGAGATTAACAACTCGCGTGCCGAGGTCGACCAGGCTATCGCCGATGCCAAGGCGGGTATCTCGGGTGCCAAGTCCGACTACGATTCTACGTTCTCGGTTAAGGCCAAGGAGCTCAAGAAGACCATTTCGGGCGTTCTGGATTCCCTGAACGGTATCTCGGGTGACTTGGATAGCGCCGTGAGCGGTCTGGCCGACGCCTCTGGTTCGCTCGCGAAGGGTCTCTCCAAGGCTGCCAGGCTCGTCAACAAGGCTTCCGATCAGCTGGGCGAGGCGTCGGACAAGATCAGTGCCTTTAAGGACGAGCTTGATAGTGCCCTGATGTCGGGTGACCTGGCCATGATTAAGACAATGATCGGCAGCGACCCCGAGGGCCTCGCCGCGTCGCTTTCCGGCCCTGTTGCGCTCGATCGCAAGCCGGTCTATCCGATCCGCAACTATGGCTCGGCCATGGCGCCGTTCTATACGATTTTGTCGCTGTGGGTGGGCTCGATTGTTCTGGCGGCCATGATGAAGGTCTCGGTGAACGATGAGCTCATCAACGAGCTCGTCCCCGTGCGCCTGCACGAGATCTATCTGGGCCGTTATCTGTTCTTTGGCGGTCTGGCCTTGCTGCAGGCAACGCTTGTGTGCGCGGGCGACATTCTGTTCTTTGGCATCCAGTGCGACAACCCCCTGCAGTTTGTGCTTGCCGGCTGGGTCGCGAGCCTCGTGTTCTCCAATATCGTCTACACGCTTACGGTATCGTTTGGAGATATCGGCAAGGCCCTCGCCGTCGTGCTGCTGGTCATGCAGGTCGGCGGTTCGGGCGGTACGTTCCCCATCGAGATGACCGGCCCCGTGTTCCAGGCGATCTACCCGTTCCTGCCGTTTACCCACGGCATCAACGCCATGCACGCCGCCATGGCCGGTGCCTACCATATGGAGTACTGGATTGAGCTGGGTGTCTTGGCGAGCTACCTGATTCCGTCGCTGGCCCTGGGTGTCGTCTTCCGCCGCCCGGTCATCAAAGCCAACGACTGGATTATCGAGAGGTTGGAGTCGACCAAATTGATTTAGTTACGCGGTTTTACCAAACCGCGTAACGGCTCGACGCTGCAAACGCCCCTAAGCGGCAATCTGACGTTCAATTTCAAGGGCGCGACCAGAAGGTCAGCGCCCTTTCATTTCACGTCACCTCGCTCGCTTAGGGTCGTTTTCGCTGACATTGCCGGAGCATCGAGGTTCACTTTGCCGACGCTTTAGCGGGCTGGATTGCATGGGCTGCTTGGTTGTTGCTACAGTAGCGGGGCGTGCCGGGGGTCCGGCGCGTCCCGTTTTTATTTGACCATGAGGCGGCACGCAGCCACGCGCGTGCGGACACCACGCCCAGATTGAGCGCGAGGATGCCCTATGGCCCAGCATACCAGTGACGATATCGAAATGATGCCTGATAGCCCTGTTGCCCGTGAAGACCTGGGTGCGGGCGGCACCTCCCGCGGCGCCGGCGCCCGCTCGCCGCTGTTCTGGAAAGTTCTATTGCTTTCGGTGGCGATTGTCTGGGGTTACTCCTTTACCACTATGAAGGACGCGCTCGACACCATCCCGGTGTTCGAACTGCTTTACGTGCGCTTTTTGCCTGCGGCGTTGGTCATGTTTGTCATCTTCCACAAGCGCATCATCGCGCACCTCAACGCCCGTAACCTTATCGTCGGACTTGGAATGGGGGCACTTATGTGGGCCGCCTACGCCCTGCAGACAGTCGGTCTGGCGCACACCACGGCGGGCAAGAATGCTTTTTTGACGGGCACGTATTGCATCCTTGTGCCGTTCGCGAGCTATTTTCTGAGCGGCGAAAAACTCACCCGCTATAACCTGGGTGCAGCACTGCTGTGCTTGGCGGGCATTGGCTTGGTGGCGCTCGATAGCGTTGAATTCAACATCGGTGACGTCATTACGCTGGCGGGTGCTGTCTTTTTCGCCATCCAGATGGCGGTGACCGCCAAGTACGGTCGCAAAATGGACATCAACGTCATCACGTTTTGGATGTTTGTGGGCAACGGCGTGCTGAGCTTGGTCTCGTCGCTGCTATTCGAGACCCAAGCGCCTCCGTCCGTGTGGACGCCGAGCTTTATCAGTGTGATGGCGTTTCTCTCGGTGGGCTGCACATGTGTGGCCCTGCTCGTCCAAAACGTCGGCCTGGCGCATGTCCCGGCCTCGACGGGCTCGCTGCTCCTTTCGATGGAGTCGCCTTCGGGTGTGCTGTTCTCGGTGCTGCTGATGGGGGAGGCGCTCACCTCGCGCTTGCTCGCCGGCTTCGCGCTTATCTTCCTGTCGATTATCTTGAGCGAGACGCATTTCGACTTTTTGCGCAAAAAGCCGCGAGCGTGATTGTAAACAACTTATTGCGCCGCCTCCCGGGGCGGCATTTTTTATGCGTCGCCCTTAAAGTTGTATCTTGCACTTTACGCTATCAAAGTGCTTGCTGCAAAAACGTTACTGGAGGGCATCTATGGCACCAGCTCTGTCCGATCTTCAACCGCAACCAGCGCCTCAGACCACTACGGTGGCGCAGGCCGCTATCGGCAATGGCCTGGTCACAGAAGCTCAGGCGTTTGCCAATGAGCTTGCCGCATGGCGCCATGATCTCCATCAAACGCCTGAGCTCGGTAACAACCTTCCGCAGACGTCCGCGTATATCCAGGCGCGTCTGGACGAGATGGATATTCCCTATGCCGTGCTTGTTGACGGCTCCTGTGTCGTCGGCCTCATCGGTGCCGGCGCGGCAGCTGCTGCTCGGGGTAACGGTACGTGTACGGACAAGCAGGCCGGTACGGTCATCATGCTCCGTGGCGATATGGATGCCCTGCCTGTTGCCGAGGAGTCGGGAGAGCCTTTTGCCTCCATCAACGGCTGCATGCACGCATGCGGACACGATATGCATGCGACGGCGCTGCTTGGTGCGGCGCGCCTGCTCAAGGCCCGCGAGTACGAGCTTGTCGACGCCAACGCCACGGTTAAGTTGCTGTTCCAGCCGGGCGAGGAAACCTTTGAGGGCGCCCGCGCCGCCATGGCCGACGGTCTGCTGCAGAACCCGCGTCCCCAGGCCGCCTTTGCCATGCATGTCAATAGCCAGTCGCCGCTCGGCCTGGTGCTCTACGGCAGCCCGGCGCTCTCGGGCGTGTACGGTTTCCGCATCACGCTGCAGGGCAAGGGCGGCCATGGCTCGAGCCCCGAGATCTGTATCGACCCCATCACGGCCGGCGTCCATGTGCACCTGGCGCTTCAGGAGCTCATCGCTCGCGAAGTGCCGGCGGCCAAGGAGGTCGCACTGACCGTTGGCAAGTTTGCCGGTGGCCAAGCGGCCAACGTTATACCAGATACCTGCGTGCTCGAAGGCACGCTGCGTGGCTTCAATGTCGAGCTCATGGAGCATCTCAAGACCCGCATCGCGGAGGTCGTCAAAGGCGTTGCCGCGACCTATCGTACGCCGGCGACCCTCGAGACGCTCTCGGATGTTCCCCCGCTCGTACTCGATGACGACATGACCCAGGCTTCGCTTGGCTACGTGGGTGCGACGCTGCCCAAGGCCACCTTCCTGCCGCTGTTCCATGCCATGGCGAGCGAGGACTTTGCGCTTATCTCGAGCGAGATACCGAGCGCGTACTTTACGATCGGCGCTGCTGTGACCGATACGGACGAACACTTTGCCCAGCATCATCCCAAGGCACGTTTTAACGATGCCGAGCTTCCCCTTGGCGCCGCGGCTTATGCCGCCGTCGCTCTCGGATACATTGCGGACCACCGGTAGCACCCAACCTTGCCTTTCAAGCCTGTGGGCATGGCCATAAGGCCTATGCCCTTGTCTTTCAAGGCAATCTTGGGCACTACCGGCGCCCGGCGCAGACTATTCGTTTGTTTACAAGGAACAGTATGTCCCAGCAGCATAAATTCTTCCCCGGTTGGCTCGTCGTGGCCTCCGGCTTTGTCATCATGGCCACGTGCTACACGATTTTCGTTAACTGCATGAGCCTGTTTCAGCCGCTCATCGTCAGCGACTTGGGCATTTCTCTTGCGCAGTACAACATCTCCAACGCCATCTCCACCGTGGTGAGCGTTATCGGCTCACTTGTCATTGGCCATGTTGCCGATAAAGTAAGCGGCCGCGTTTTGGGCTCCCTCACTGTAATCGCCACCTCTGCCGTTCTTGCCGGCATGAGCTTTGTCGGTGAGCTGTGGCAGGTCTACGTGCTCTTTGCCATCTCGGGCTGCTTTGCCGTCGCCTCGACCCGCCTACTCATCAGCCTGGTGACCGCCAACTGGTTTACGGCCAAGCGAGGCCTTGCCATCTCCATCGCGCTTTCGGGCTCGGGCTTTGGCGGGGCCATTCTCTCGCCGATCGTGAGCTCGCTGATCGTGAGCGTTGGCTGGCGTTCCGCCTTCCTGGTGCTGGCGGCTATCTGCATGGCGGCGGCGCTGCCCATCACGGCCTATTCCTTCCGCACCAAGCCTTCCGAGATCGGCCTTAAGCCGCTCGGTGAGAACCCGGGCGATCCGTCCGTCTCGACGGCTGGCGACAAGGACGAGCACACGGCGCCCGAGGTTAACGTCGGTTGGTCGCGCATCAAGAAGAGTCCGGCGTTTTGGCTGCTTGTCGTCGCCTTCCTCTTTATGGGTCTCGTCAACGGCGCCATCCTGCCCAACCAAGTTACGAACATGACGAGCGTTACCGTCAACGGTGCCAAGATCGTCACGGGTGGCCACGATCCCATGTGGGCCGGTACGGTGCTTTCTGCCTACATGGTCACGGTCGTTATCGCCAAGATCTCGCTCGGTGCCATCTACGACCGCTTTGGCCTGCGCTTTGGCAATATCCTTGGCTCCGTTGCGTGTATTGTCGCCTGTGTGGCGCTGTGCTTTCCGACGACGGACCTCGGTCCCATTGTGGCCGCTGTGAGCTTTGGTATCGGAACGTGCATGGGCACCATCACGCCTACCATTGCCGCGTCCAAGCAGTTTGGCATGGCCGACCTCGGCAAGGTCACGGGCACCATTACCTCGCTCGAGATGGTCGGCGGCACCGTGGGCGCCATCGTCTCGGGCGTGCTGTTCGATGCCACGGGCTCCTTTGCGAGCACCTGGATTGTGTGCCTGGCATGCTCCGTGGTCATGCTCGTGTTCCTGCTGGCATCCGAGCCCATCGCCGCCAAGCTGCGCTCGAGCGCGGCGGGGGAGTAGGTAGGCCAAAGCGCATCACATGCCGCGGTGGCGCGTCTGGCCGAACGAGTCCCCATACCCTCGTTCGGCCAGACGCGCCGCCGCTGCTTGTGTTTGTGCCGTATAATGTCCACTACCTATGACGCGATACTAAAAGAAAGGTGTTTGCCCATGCAGGCACAGAAGGCGGAGGGAACCCGCGACCTTATCGGCGCCGAGATGCGCGCCTGGCAAAAGATGCAGCAGATCGCCGCCGGCGTGTTCGAGCCGTTTGGCTTTAAGCCCATCGAGACGCCCGCGATCGAGCAGGTGGACGTGTTTGTCCACGGTATCGGACAGTCGACTGACGTCGTTCGCAAGGAGATGTTCCGCGTGTTTAGCGGCGCCAACCTGGAGCGCGTCTTTACCGAGGGTACCGATACCAAGCTCAAGCCCAAGCAGCGCCTGGCCCTTCGTCCCGAGGGCACGGCCGGCGTGGTGCGCGCCGTCGTGGAGAACAACCTGGTGCCCCAGGGCTCCACGCCGTTTAAGGCCTATTACGCCGAGGCCATGTTCCGTGGCGAGCGTCCCCAGAAGGGCCGCCTGCGCCAGTTCCACCAGGTGGGCATCGAGTGGCTCGGCGCTCCCGATCCGGCGTCAGACGCCGAGTGCATCATCATGCTCATGGAGTTCTACAAGCGCCTTGGTTTCGATCTTTCCAAGCTCCGTCTACTCATTAACTCGATGGGCGATGCCCAGTGCCGTCCGGCCTATCGTGAGCAGGTCAAGCAGTTCATTCTCGATCACGCCGACGAGATGTGCGACGAGTGCCGCGAGCGCGCCGAGCTTAACCCGCTGCGCGCCTTCGACTGCAAGAACGACCATTGCCGCGAGATCATGGCCGAGGCCCCGCTGATGGGTGACAACCTGTGCGACGAGTGCCGCGAGCACTACGAGCAGGTCAAGCGCTATCTGGACGCCGCCGGCATCGAATATGTCGAGGACCCCACCCTGGTGCGCGGCCTGGACTACTACACCCGTACCGTCTTTGAGGTCGAGGCCCCTGGCGCAGGCGTCGGCTCCATCGGTGGCGGCGGCCGCTACGACGGTCTGGTCGAGCTCGAGGGCGGCAAGCCCACGGCCGGCGTCGGCTTCGCTGTCGGTTTTGAGCGCGCCCTGCTGGCCCTGCAGGCCTTTGGCAGCGACCTGGGTGCGGAGGAAGTCCCGTGCGTCTACGTTGCCAACGCCGGCAAGGAGCTGCGTCAGAACGTCTTTGCCATCACGCAGGAGCTTCGCGCTGCAGGGATTGTGACCGAGGCCGACTATCAGGGTCGTTCGCTCAAGGCCCAGTTTAAGCAGGCCGACAAGGTGGGCGCCAAGCTCATCCTGGTCCTGGGTGACGACGAGCTTGCCGCCGGCAAGGTCAAAGTGCGCGACATGGAGAGCCACGACGAGGTTCTCGTCGATCTGACCAACGTGGTCGAGGCGGTTCGCGAGCGCCTGTAGCGCATCATTTTGAACTGCGGGTCCGCCAACACGTCCCGCTCGCGGCGCACGATTGTTACGGGGGCGTTTCGCTTTTATGCTGAATGCCCCCGTTTGCGTATGCCGCCCACCGAGAAATACGACCATTTGGGGCGAAAAGCCTTGCAATGCAGAAAATACTTTTGTGTGGTAAAGCGCAATCAGCGCCGAAAGTTTTTGCCGAGTGCCTATAATGAATACCGCATGTTACGTGCATAGAAGGAGGAATGGGAGGAAACGTGGCTGAGAACCTAAGCAACCAGTCTGTACCCGAAGCCGCGGCGCGTGTCGCTGCCGTGGTCAACCGCCTCGTTAACCGAATCGGCTCGAATGCCGAGTCCAAGGAGCGTCTCGCCGAGATCGAGATTCCTGAGGAGCTGCGCGACGATCTGGCGCTGTTCTTGCGCCTGGAGCGCCGTGTGCTTAGCGAGTATGATCCCGAGATCACAGACCTGTTCGACAAGATTTTGACAGCCGAGATTGTGGCCAACGCCGGAAACCCCGGTACCCGTGCCGCCGACGAGTCCGTCGACGAGCAGGGCGTGCCCACTGCCGACGAGCCCACCGCCGTGGCGTTTCGCGAGGTCGTCGATCTGATCGACAGTCTGCCGCTCGATAAGCAGCAGGTTATCGTCCGCGCCTTTACGAGCTTCTTCCATCTGGCAAACCTGTCGGAGGAGAATTACCGCGTGGCGCAGCTGCGCGAGCGTGAGGCCGGCGCATCGACCGATACCGGGGTCGATCCCGCCAACGAGCTCACCGTTGCCTATCACCAGCTGGTGGATGAGATGGGTGTCGAGGGCGCCAACGAGCTGCTCGGCAAGCTTGAGTTCCACCCCGTCTTTACCGCGCATCCCACCGAGGCCCGTCGCAAGGCCGTCGAGGGCAAGATTCGTCGTATCTCCAACCTGCTGGAGGAGCGTCCGCGTCTGGGCGGCTCCGACCTGGTGGAGAACGAGCGTCATATGCTGCAGGAGATTGATGCCCTGGTTCGCACGAGCCCCATCGCGTTGAAGAAGCCCACGCCGGTCGAGGAAGCCGATACCATCATCGACATCTTCGATAACACGCTGTTCGACGTTATCCCCGTCATCTATCGTCGTTTTGACGACTGGGTGCTGGGCGATAAGGCCGGTACCGTGCCGCCGCTGTGCCCGGCGTTCTTCCATCCCGGCAGTTGGATCGGCTCCGACCGCGACGGTAACCCCAACGTCACCGCCAAGGTGAGCCGCGAAGTCGCCGCCAAGTATTTCACCCATATGGTGCTCAAGCTCGAGGACAAGTGCCGCCGCATCGGCCGCAACCTCACGCTCGAGGCCACCTACAGCAAGCCGTCTGCCGAGCTCATCAACCTGTGGAACCATCAGGTCGAGATGAGCACCCAGTACACCGCACGTGCTGAACTGATCTCCGAGCACGAGCCGCATCGCGCCGTCATGCTCGTCATGGCCGATCGTCTGAACGCTACCGTGCGTCGCATCACCGACACCATGTACCACAGCGCCGATGAGTTCCTGGATGACCTGCGTGTCGTTCAGCGCTCCCTGGCCGCCTGCGGTGCCGTCCGTGCTGCCTACGGCCCGGTGCAGACCATCATCTGGCAGGTCGAGTCCTTCGGCTTCCACATGGTCGAGATGGAGTTCCGTCAGCACTCCGTGGTGCACGCCCGCGCCCTCAAGGATATCCACGAGAACGGTATCCATGGCGATTTGCAGCCCATGACGCGTGAGGTCATCGACACCTTCCGCGCTATCGGCTCCATCCAAAAGCGCTACGGCAAGAAGATGGCGCACCGCTACATCATCTCGTTCACCAAGAGCGCCCAGCATGTGGCCGACGTCTTTGAGCTTGCCCACCTGTCCTTTGCACACGAGGAGGATGTCCCCGAGCTCGACGTGATTCCGCTGTTCGAGCAGCTTGAGGACCTCGAGGACTGCGTCGACGTGCTCGACCAGATGCTTACGCTGCCCGTGGTGCAAAAGCGCCTTGCCCAGACCAACCGTCGCATGGAGGTCATGCTGGGCTATTCCGACTCCTCCAAGGATGCCGGTCCTACCACGGCCATGCTCGCGCTGCACTCCGCGCAGGAGCGCATTGCCAAGTGGGCCGAGAAGAACGATATCGACCTGGTGCTCATGCACGGTCGCGGCGGTGCCGTGGGCCGTGGTGGCGGCCCGGCCAACAAGGCCGTGTTGGCGCAGCCCAAGGGTTCGGTCAACTGCTTCTTTAAGCTCACCGAGCAGGGTGAGGTCATCTTTGCCCGTTACGGCAACCGCACGCTGGCTCAGCGCCATGTTGAGTCCGTTGCCGCCGCAACGCTTTTGCAGTCGGCCCCGAGCGTCGAGAAAACCAACACCGAGACCACGCAGAAGTTCTGGGACATGGCCGAGAAGCTTAACGCCGCAAGCCACGAGCGCTATCTGGACCTGCTGAACACCGAGGACTTTACACCGTGGTTCTCGACCGTGACGCCGCTGACCGAGGTCGGCTTGCTGCCGATCGGCTCGCGTCCCGCCAAGCGCGGCCTGGGCGCCAAGTCACTCGACGACCTGCGTACCATTCCGTGGATCTTCAGCTGGAGCCAGGCGCGTATCAATCTGGCCGCTTGGTACGGCCTGGGTACCGCCTGCGAGCAGTTTGGCGATCTGGATCAGCTCAAGGCTGCCTACCAGGAGTGGCCGTTCTTCCGCACGTTCATCGACAACATCGAGATGTCGATCGCCAAGACCGATCAGCGCATTGCAAAGATGTATCTGCATCTGGGCGACCGCGATGATCTGTCCAAGAAGGTCTTTACCGAGATGCAGCTCACCCGTAAGTGGGTCCTTGCCATCGTCGGTGACGAATGGCCGCTGCAGCGTCGTCGCGTGCTCGGCTGCGCCGTTCGTGTGCGTAACCCCTACGTCGACGCCCTGTCCATCGCCCAGGTCCGCGCCCTTCGCGAGGTGCGTATGAACCAGGACGAGATGGCCGAGGAGAAGAAGGCCGATTACATGAGCCTGATTCTTTCGACTGTGACCGGCGTTTCGGCGGGATTGCAGAACACGGGGTAATCGATAGCCCTGTAGTCGTCCGGGTCCGCCATCAGTTTACTTTTAGGCACGTCCTCGGACATGCAAGAAGCCCTCGCTGCGCACTTCGTGCGGCGAGGGCTTCTTGCGTCCTGCGGAGTGTGCCTAAAAGTAAACTAATGGCGGGCCCTGCGATGTCCGGTCTTCGGCGGATTACTGCTGGGGGAATAATGGCGCGCTTCGCGCCTTACGACTGTAGCGGTCGCAGTCCCGTTTGGGGTCGCGGCCGTTGTTTGTGGGTCAAATATGAACGTTGTGTTAATGAGTCAGTGGACGGTGATGTTTCTCGGTGAGCGGCGTATCCTTCCAACGGTTTAACTAGTGTGTCAGTTGAAAGGAAGAGGGCGCTCGACATTGTTTGAATGTGAACTGCCGTTTGACCACAAGACGTTACATCTAAAGCTCGAGGATAAGAACTTCGCGGGTGTGATGGAGGGTCACCAAAACGAGTTTAAGACTACAAAATCGCAGGAAGAGCTGGTAGAGGAGTCGCTTGCCAACCCTTATGGCTCGCCTTCACTCGAGGAGCTTTGTGCTGGCAAGAAGGATATTGTCATCATCAGCTCCGATCATACGCGTCCCGTTCCCTCGCGTGTGACGATGCCTATTCTGTTGCATCACATCCATACTGCCGCGCCCGAGGCTCGTGTGCGCATTTTGGTTGCGACGGGTATGCACCGTCCGTCGACGCACGAGGAACTCGTCAACAAGTATGGCGAGGAGATCGTTGCCAACGAGGAGATCGTCATGCATGTTGCGACCGATGACAGCATGATGAAAAAGATCGGCACCCTGCCTTCTGGTGGCGAGTGCATCATCAACAAGGTTGCCGCCGATTGCGATCTGCTGCTCGCCGAGGGCTTTATCGAGCCGCACTTCTTTGCCGGTTTCTCTGGTAGCCGCAAGTCCGTGCTGCCCGGCATCGCCAGCTATAAGACCATCATGTACAACCACAACGGTCAGTTTGTGAACGATTCTCATTCGCGTGCCGGCAACCTGTGCCACAACCACGTGAGCGAGGACATGTTTGCCGCTGCCGAGATGGCTCACCTCGCCTTTGTGCTCAACGTGGTGCTCAACGGCAAGCACGAGGTCATCGGCTCCTTTGCCGGCGACATCCACAAGGCGCACGAGGCCGGCTGCGAGTTCGTGAAGAGTCTCGCCGGCGTTGAGCCCGTCGAGTGCGAGATTGCCATCACCACCAACGGTGGCTATCCGCTCGATCAGAACATCTATCAGGCCGTGAAGGGCATGTGCGCTGCCGAGGCCACACTTCCCGAGGGCGGCGTGATTATCGATGTCGCCGGTTGTGCCGACGGTCACGGTGGCGAGGGCTTCTATCACAACATCGCCGACAATGATCCGGCAGAGTTTGAGCGCGCCTGCATCGACCGTCCTAAGGACGAAACCCTGCCCGACCAGTGGACGAGCCAGATTTTTGCCCGCATCCTGGCGCATCACCCTGTGATCATGGTCACCGACCTGTGCGATCATCAGATGCTCAAGGATATGCACATGACGCCGGTCAACACGATCGAGGAGGCGCTCAAGCTCGCCTTTGAGATGAAGGGTGCCGATGCCAAGGTGGCCGTCATTCCCGATGGCCTGGGCGTTGTCGTCGCTCAGCACTAGTGCGCGGCCCAAACGAATCGTTTGTAACCGACAAGAAAGATAAGGTTTTATGCTTACCAAACTCCTCTGCGAATTCGGCGCAACGGCCCTCATGATCATCTTTGGCGTGGGCGTGCACTGCGATACCGTGCTTAAGGGTACCAAGTATCAGGGCTCCGGCCACATGTTCGCCATCACCACCTGGTCTTTTGGCATCTCGGTCTGCCTGTTTGTCTTTGGCGGCGCCGTGTGCATGAACCCCGCGATGGTGCTTGCGCAGTGCATCGTCGGTCTGGTGCCGTGGGGCAGCTGCATCCCCTTCATGCTTGCCGATATGCTCGGCGGCTTTGTGGGCGCCGTGATTGCGTGGTTGATGTATGCCGATGAGTTCAAGGCCTCCGAGGGTGCCGTCGACCCCATTGCACAGCGCAATATCTTCTCGACCAACCCTACCACCGAGGGCACCAACTATGCCCGTAACTTCTTCTGCGAGGCTATCTGCACCTTTGTGTTCATCAGCGCCATCCTTGCTGCCGCTAGCCGCGCCGGCGAGAACGTTTTGATGCTCGCTATCTGCGTCGGTCTGATCGTTTGGGCTGTTGGTATGGGCATGGGCGGTATCACCGGCTTCGCCATGAACCAGGCTCGTGACCTTGGTCCTCGCATGGCCTATCAGGTGCTGCCGATCAAGAACAAGGCCGACAACAACTGGAAGTACGGCCTGCTTGTTCCTGGCATCGCTCCGTTTGTCGGTGCCGCTCTGGCCGCGCTGTTTGTGCACGGTTTCTTGGGCATGTTCTAGTCCGAGCAATTGATATAACGTCCGGTCACGGCACAAGTTAACTTTCCGCCGCGTCCTCGGACATGCAAGAAGCCCCCGCTGCGCACTTCGTGCGGCGGGGGCTTCTTGCGTCCTGCGGAATGCGGCGGAAAGTTAACTTGTGCCGTGACCTGCGGGAATCTTGGTTCGTTCGTGCAACCCAACGTATATATCTGAATTTGGATGGGAGGGGCTTGTTGCTGTTGGAGGCGTTGAAGTGCGCGTGACACTTTGGGATGCGTGGTGCCCTGGGTTGGGGCGATGCTTTGGGATGAGCTTCTTACTTAGCTAAAGAGGGGCTTTATGGCCGAGAGGTAGTCTTTGGCGACGTCGGCCTTATCTGCTTGGAAGTTGTGCCAGGCCCACCATTGGACCATTCCTACGAAGCTTGAGGCTATGTGGTGTAGCAGGAAGCTTCGGTCCATGGTGCCAGCGGGGCCGTTTGGATCGGTAGGGACGGTTTCGGCTGCTCGTGACATGATGGTCTTGCGTAAACAGTCGGCGAAGACGCGTGAGCCGGCGCCGGCTACGAGGGCTCGAACGCCCTGGCGGCGCTCCCAGAGGTTGTTGAGGATATGCTCGACTTGTACGAGCGGATCATCGAGCGGTGTGCCATCGTCGTCGAGGGCGTGGGTGCAGATGTCGTTCACGAGCTCGGACAGTAGGTCGTCTTTGCTCTTAAAGAGGCCGTAGAATGTCGCGCGGCCTACGTGAGCGCGCGCGATGATGTCGCCGACGGTGATCTTGCCGTAGTCTTCTTCGCGAAGAAGCTCGGAAAACGCCGTGACAATAGCGGCACGGCTTTTGGTTTTGCGGGCATCCATGGTTATGCATCTATGTGAACCAGTAGGCAACGGAGCGTGCCGGAGCAGCCCTCGTAGGGGCGCTTACCGGCGCCGTAGCCAACGGCCTCGATACGGTAGCGGGCCGGCAGGTACTCGGACGTGCGCAGTGCGGCTACGATGGCGGCGCCCGTGGGCGTCACGAGCTCGCCGGCCACCGGTGCGGGCGTGAGGGCGATATTGCCTGCTTGGCATAGGTTGACGACGGCGGGTACCGGGATGGGCATAAGGCCGTGGGCACAGTGGATGGTGCCGTGACCCTCGGAGAGCGACTCGACGACAATATCCTCGATGCCCAGGTCATCGAGGCAGATGGCGACCGAGCAGATGTCAACGATGGAATCGATGGCGCCTACCTCGTGGAACATGACGGTCTCGGGCGTTTTGCCGTGGGCCTTGGCCTCGGCGGCGGCAAGCGCGGTAAAGATGGCGAGCGCGCGACGCTTGGCACCATCGCTGAGCTGCGAGCCGTCGATGATGTCGGTGACGTCCGCCAAAGAACGGTGGTGATGATGGTGGACGTGATGATGGCCCTCGTGCTCATGGGCGTGACCCTCATGGTCGTGCTCATGACAGTGCTCGTGTTCATGCTCACCATGGTCATGATGGTGATGCTCGCGCGCGTGCTCGGTGCCCGCTTCGTTGCCGTAGAGCCAGGCCATGTCGTGGTCGTGGTTCTCGAGCTCCTCTGCCAGCCGAACGTCAAAGTCGCAGGCGTCGATGCCATGCTTGTTTACGCGTGTAACGGCAATCTCAAAGCCGCCGACCGGAAGCGTGGCGAGCTGCTCGCGCAGATGCTCCTCGCTGGCGCCCAGGTCGAGCAGGGCCGCGACGGTCATGTCACCGCTGATGCCCGAGGTGCCGTCGATGACAAGCGTGTGCTGATGGTTGGACATGAAATGCTCCTTAGCAGGCGCAGGACGTACCGGCGCTCAGATGATTGATAAGACTCGCCTGATAGGCGGCGCCGAAACCGTTGTCGATGTTGACGACCGAAACGCCGCTGGCGCAGGAGTTGAGCATGGCGAGCAGTGCGGCCACGCCGCCAAAGCTCGCGCCATAGCCCACGCTGGTGGGAACGGCGATGACCGGACAGCTCACAAGGCCTCCGATGACGCTCGCCAGGGCGCCTTCCATGCCGGCGATGGCGATGATCACCTGCGCCTGGGCAAGTTCCTCAGCATGAGCGAGCAGGCGGTGCAGGCCGGCGACACCCACGTCGTAGAGGCGATCGACCTCATTGCCGTAGAACTCGGCCGTCAGTGCCGCCTCTTCGGCGACGGGCAGGTCGCTCGTGCCGGCACAGGCGACGACAACGCGTCCGTTGCCGGTGGGGGAGGGCTTGCCACCAACCAGGGCGAGCTGGGCGTCCGGGACATATCCCAGGTCAATGTCGTTGCCAAGAAGCTCAGCGGTGCGCGCTGCTTTTTCGGCATCCAAGCGTGTGACCAGGATGCGCTCCTGGCCTGCATCGAGTAATGCTTTGATAATGGCGGCAATTTGCTCGGCGGTTTTACCGGCACCGTAGACAACCTCACCGGCCCCCTGGCGCACTCCGCGCGAAAGATCGAGCTGCGCAAAGCCCAAATCGGCGGTCGGAGCCGTCTGGATGCGCGTCAGGGCGTCGGCCGGGGTGACTGTTCCGCCGGCAACATCGCCCAGCAGCTGATCAAGATCTCGCTTATCCATATATGTTCCCTTCGACGACGCAAAGTCTAACACTCAAAGGGGATGTTTCCGAACACTAAGACAAAATTGTTCGGAAACTATAGGACAGACTGATTCAATTGTTAGACGGATCGGCTAGTCACGCAGGATGATGTCCATGGCGAGCATCAGGTTGCGCTCGTCGATGGCAAACGGGGCGGCTTCGCGCGTCTTGGGCTTGGCGCAAAAAGCGATGCCCGTGCCCGCGGCCTGGATCATGGGGATGTCGTTTGCCCCGTCGCCAATAGCGACCGTGTGGGCCATGTCGACGCCGCACTCAACTGCCCAGTCCAGCAGCTGGATGAGCTTGGACTCCTTGGTCACAATGTCGGCGGCCAACTTACCGGTGAGCTGGCCGTCCACGACTTCCAGGCGGTTGGCCAGGCAAAAATCGATGCCCGCGGCGGCCACGATCTTGTCAGCGACCTCGTGGAAGCCGCCGCTCACCACGCCGACCTTCCAGCCCTTGCTGTGTGCCGAGCGCACAAGCTCCAACGCGCCGGGGGTAAATGTCACGCGCTCAAAGGCGCGGTCGAACACGCTCTCGTCCAGGCCGGCGAGCAGCCCCACGCGCTCCACGAGCGCTTGCTTAAAGTCCAGCTCGCCGCGCATGGCGCGTTCGGTGATCTGTGCCACCTGCTCGCCCACGCCGGCTTCTTCGCCCAACAGGTCGATGACCTCCTGGTTGATGAGGGTGGAGTCGATATCCATAACGATGAGGCGTGCAGTCATGACGGGCCTTTCCAGGTGCTGTTTTATTGGGGCACATTGTCGCACGTGACGAGCGCGGGCGGGTGCCGCGGCGCGTCAATTGTTTCGTCTCCGTCAAGTCTTTGGGCGGGAGCCACTTTTTCGCGGCACATCGGCACGGGTGCGATAAGATAATACGCCATGTCTGGGTGCGCGGTTTACGCAGGCTGGGCAAATCTGTACGACGCCGCCCGGAACGACACGGGGCGGCACAGATCCATAAAGGAGGATCACTGGTATGAGCCAGACCCGTCCCATCGACGAGCATTCCATGCACACCCGTACCTGCGGTGAGCTTCGCCGCGAGAACGTGGGCGAAGAGGTTACCCTCACCGGTTGGGTGAGCCGTCGCCGCGATCACGGCGGCCTTATCTTCTGCGATCTTCGCGACCGCGAGGGCATCACGCAGCTCACCTTCGACCCCGAGCACTCCGACGGCGACGCCTTTAAGATCGCCGAGACCATGCGTCCCGAGTGGCCCATCAAGATCCACGGCGTCGTGCGCGCCCGTGGTGAGGAGACCACCAACGCCAAGCTCGCGACCGGCGAGATCGAGGTCCTGACCGACCACGCCGAGGTGCTCAACACGTCCGTCACCCCGCCGTTCCAGATCGAGGACGGCATCGAGACCAGCGAGGACACCCGCCTGCGCTATCGCTATCTGGACCTCCGTCGTCCCGAGATGATGGCCAACCTCAAGCTGCGCTCCGACTTCACCTTTGCCATTCGCGAGGCTCTGCACAACCGTGAGTTCATGGAGGTCGAGACGCCCTCCCTGTTCAAGTCCACGCCCGAGGGTGCCCGCGACTTCATCGTCCCCAGCCGTATTCAGCCGGGTAACTTCTACGCCCTGCCGCAGTCCCCGCAGCTCCTGAAGCAGCTGCTCATGGTCGGTGGCGTCGAGCGCTACTACCAGGTTGCCAAGTGCTTCCGCGACGAGGACCTGCGCGCCGACCGTCAGCCCGAGTTCACCCAGGTCGATATCGAGATGGCCTTCGTGGACCAGAACGATGTCATAAGCGCGCTCGAGGAGGTCCTGTCCGATGCTTTCGGCCGCATGGGTGTCGAGATGCCCACGCCGCTGCGTCGCATGGACTACTGGGAGGCCATGGACACCTATGGCTCCGACAAGCCCGATACTCGCTACGGTATGCACCTGGTCGACCTGACCGACGTGTTTGCCAACTCCAAGTTCAAGGTCTTTGCGACTGCCGCAAACGAGGAGGGCTCTGTCGTCAAGGCCATCAACGCTAAGGGCGCCGGTGCCTGGGCACGTGCCAAGATCGATAAGCTCGCCGGCGTGGCTTCCACGTTTGGCGCCAAGGGCCTGGCCTGGATCGCTTTCCGCGAGGACGGCTCCATCAACAGCCCCATCGTCAAGTTCTTCTCGGACGAGGAGATGGCCGCTCTGCGCGAGCGCATGGACGTCGAGCCCGGCGACCTTGTGATGTTCGCCGCCGGCCCGCGCCTGCTTTCTGACGAGATCCTGGGCGGCATGCGTTCGCACATGGCCAATGCGCTCGAGATCAAGCGCGAGGGTCACGACTTCCTGTGGGTCGTCAACTTCCCGCTGTTCCATTGGGACGAGGATCGCAAGGCATACGCTGCCGAGCACCAGCCGTTTACCCTGCCGACCGAGACCGATATCGCCAAGATCGAGGCCGATCCGCTGGCAGCCGGTTCGTGCACCTACGACTTTGTCATGGACGGCTTTGAGGCCGGCGGCGGCGGTATGCGTATCCACAACGCCGAGATGCAGATGTCCATGCTCAAGCTCCTGGGCTTTACCGAGGAGCGCGCCGAGTCGCAGTTCGGCTTTCTCATGGAGGCGCTCAAGTTTGGTGCGCCCCCGATGGGCGGTTTTGCTCTGGGTCTGGACCGCGTGTGCATGCTGCTTGCCGGGTCCGATTCCATCCGCGACGTCATGGCGTTCCCCAAGACGGCCAGCGGCTCCGACCTCATGTCGGGCGCCCCGAGTGCCGTAAGTGGCGCTCAGCTCAAGGACGTCAGCCTGCGCCTGATGTAGGCAAGCGGCTACATATTGCCCACAACGAGGGAAGGACGCGTGCCTTCCCTCGTTTTTTGTGGGACGGGGGTGCGCGCCGGTAACGTACAATAGCTACCACGTAGCTGGGTTTGCCGGCCGAATGTGCGATGTCGTGGGAGGGGACATGGTCGAGTTCACGAAGACGATTAAAGATCCGTTGGGACTGCATGCCCGCCCGGTCGCGCTGCTCTACGACATCATCGCCAAGCATCGTAGCGACGTGTCGGTCAGCATCGGCGACCGCCATACCGACGGTCGCGACGTTATGGGCCTCATGGCTCTCTATGGCGACTGCGGCGAGGACATCATCTTCCGCGTTTCGGGCGTAGACGAGGCTTCCTGCTTTACGTCGATCAGAAACCTCTCGCTCTAAGCATGACAGGGCGCGGCAAAGGACAGCTCTTTGCCGCCCTTTGTTGTTTCATATAGGAAACTTTTTCGAAATCTGAATAGGGACCCTTTCCAAAAAGTTAACCACGTGCTAGTTTACTAAAGCGAACATAGACGTGGTTAACTTTTATCACGCCGATGTTGAGGACGAACTGATGTTAGGAGCCGCTCATGTCTTGTGGACCGCAGGTGCCGGCCATGCCGCTTTCGATGGTAAAAGCGGGCGAAACCGTGCGCGTGTCTCGTGTAAAGGGCAATGAGGACATGAAACACCACCTCAAGGACCTCGGCTTTGTCGAGGGCAACGAGGTCCACGTGGTGAGCTCGAGTGGCGCCAATATCATCGTCACGGTGCTGGGCGCACGCTTTGGCATTGATTCCAAGGTGGCCATGCACATCATGACCGTCGGTTAGTCGACGGTATTTCTGTACGCACTGAAAGGGGGACAAGTAAATGAAGACGTTGGGTGACGTTAAGGTGGGCGAGAGCTCTACCATCGTCAAGCTTCACGGTGAGGGTGCGCTTCGTCGCCACCTTATGGACCTGGGGCTCATCAAGGGCACTTCGTTTAAGGTCGTGAAGGTTGCACCGCTCGGTGATCCGATCGAGATCAACGTACGCGGCTACGAGCTTTCCATTCGCAAGGAAGAGGCGGCCGTCGTCGAGGTCCAGTAAGGGCTCCGGCGTATATTTCTGCAGATAAAGTTAGGTATTTCTAACTTAATGCTGCAACTTTGAAGCACATTATCTAGCCCGCCCGGAGAACGCAGCGCGGGCACACAAGGAAGAAGGATTGAATGGCGGATTCTCAGATCCATGTCGCGCTGGCGGGTAACCCCAACTGCGGCAAGACCACGCTTTTCAACCTGATTACCGGCGCTAACGGCTACGTTGGCAACTGGCCCGGTGTCACGGTTGAGAAAAAGGAAGCCAAGCTCCTAAGCGACAAGAACGTTACCATCACGGACCTCCCCGGCATCTACTCGCTTTCCCCCTACAGCCCCGAGGAGCAGTGCTCGCGCGACTACCTCATGAGCGGCGAGCCCGACGTAGTCGTCCAGGTGGTTGACGCAACCAACCTGGAGCGCAACCTGTACCTGGCGCTTCAGGTTATCGAGACCGGCCTGCCCGTGGTCGTTGCCCTCAACATGGCCGATCTGGTCGAGAAGAACGGCGACAAGATCGACACGGACAAGCTTTCCAAGAAGCTCGGCTGCCCGGTCATGATGATCTCGGCCCTTAAGAATAAGGGCATCACCGAGCTCTTTGAGCAGGTCAAGAAGTCTGCTGCTTCCAAGGGCCAGGTGCCGGAGCACAAGTTCGACTCCTCCATCGAGGACGTTCTGGACCACATCGAGAACAACCTTCCGGCGAGCGTTCCGGCCAACAAGCGCCGCTATTACGCCGTCAAGCTGTTTGAGCGCGATGCGGACGCCTGCAAGCTCATCAACCTTACCAAGGAGAAGGCCGCTCGCGTTGAGCAGCTGGTCGCCCAGTGCGAGCAGGATTGCGACGACGACGCCGAGTCCATCATTACCGGCGAGCGCTATGGCGTGATCGCGCATATCATCGACGAGTGCCTCACCAAGGCCCCGGCCAAGATGAGCACCTCCGAGAAGATCGACCGCGTGGTTACCAACCGCATTCTGGGCCTGCCGATCTTTGTGGTCATCATGTTCTGCGTGTACTACATCGCCGTTTCTACCTTGGGCGGCACGGTGACCGACTTCACCAACGACCAGCTCTTCGGCACCGATGGTTGGTTCGTGCTGGGCCAGGGCCGCGATGCATATGACGAGGCTGCTGGCGAGTACACGCAGGCTCAGGCCGAAATCGCCGCGTTTATCGCCGCTGCCGACGCCAAGGGCATCGACGTTTCTGCTTATAACGATGCCGTCGACGCCGAGGACGGCGACGCTGCCGCCGACGCGCTCAAGACCATCGCAGCCGAGCCCGAGGCCGCGTCCGTGAAGGGCAAGGTCGAGGAGGACGAGGACGCCGGTACGACTGCCGCTACCGTCACTGCGTCTCAGGCGGTCAAGGATCTCGACGTCACCGAGCCCGACCCCGCCGACTACGGTCCGTTCGTCCCCGGCATAACCACCGCGGTGCATAATGCCCTTGTGGCGGGTGGCACCGAGGACGGAGGCCTGGTCGATTCGCTGGTCTGCGACGGCATCGTCGCCGGCCTGGGTGCCATCTTCGGCTTTGTTCCGCAGATGTTCCTGCTCTTTGTGATGTTGTCCTTCCTGGAGGATTGCGGCTATATGGCCCGCGTCGCCTTTATCATGGACCGCGTGTTCCGCCGCTTTGGCCTGTCCGGTAAGTCCTTTATCCCCATGCTTGTGTCCTCGGGCTGCGGCGTCCCCGGCGTCATGTCTACCAAGACCATCGAAAACGAGAAGGACCGCCGCATGACGGTCATGACCACCACGTTCATTCCCTGTGGCGCCAAGCTGCCGATCATCGCCCTGCTCATGGGCTCCATCATCGGCGATTCTTCCACCACCGCGAAGTGGATCAGCCCGCTCTTCTACTTCCTGGGCGTCTTTGCCGTCATCGCCTCGGGCCTCATGCTCAAAAAGACCAAGCTCTTCGCCGGTCGCCCGACGCCGTTCGTTATGGAGCTCCCTGCCTACCACTTCCCGGCGATCCGCTCTTGGGCGCTGCACGTGTGGGAGCGCTGCTGGGCCTTTATCAAGAAGGCCGGCACGGTCATCTTCGCCTCTACCGTCGTGGTGTGGTTCCTCTCCAACTTTGGTAGCTATAACGGTGCCTTTGGCTTCCTGCCTGCGATGGACGGCATCCCCGAGGAGTATATGGACTACTCCGTGCTCGCCATGCTGGGCAACCTGGTCGCTTGGATCTTCGCCCCGCTCGGCTTTAGCACCTGGCAGGCAGCTGCGCTGACTTTCTCTGGCCTCGTCGCCAAGGAGAATGTCGTCGCCACCGCCGGCTCGCTGCTGTCCGTCGCCGATGCGGGCGAGACCGACCCGAGCCTGTGGACTGCATTTGCCGGTATGTTCCCCACGATGGGCGCTTGCGTGGCCTTCGGTGCCTTCAACCTGTTGTGCGCCCCCTGCTTCGCCGCCATTGGCACCATCCGCAACCAGATGGACTCGGGCAAGTGGACTGCGATCGCCATCGGTTACGAGTGCGCCTTCGCTTGGGTGATCGGCCTGTTCATCAACCAGTTCTATAACCTGCTTGTTCTGGGGCAGTTTGGTATCTGGACGGTTGTGGCCATTGTGCTGCTGGCTGCGATGCTCTTCCAGATCTTCCGCCCCATGCCCAAACATGCATGGACTGACGAGGATGAGAGCAACACCGCTTCCGCCACAGTTTCCGCTTAAGTCCGAATAAGGATTAACCCCTTTCCACGAGCCCGAATGTCCTAGCGACATTCGGGCTTTTTGGTGCATAGGGACAGGTCGGTACAAAAGTAATCTGTCCCCCATGCATCAATTAGTTGCGGTGAAATAGTTCCTGCCTGAGGGCGTTAGCGGCATTTTTAGGTACTATTTCACCGCAACTTTTTTGGTGAGGGGAATGTGGCGTTTCTGCAGATAAAACCGACCAAAATTAACCTGTCCCTTTTTGGCGGGTGGGAGTTGGAGTAAAGTAAGTTGTGGTTAACTAGAGGAGGCTTGTTATGGCACCTATCGATATTGTTGTGCTGGCTGTTATCGGTATTGCGTTTGTCGCGGTATGCGTGCGCATCCACCGCAAGGGCACCTGCGCCGACTGCGCCCAGGGTGGCGTTTGCACGGGGCATTGCTCCAACAAAAAGACCTGCGCCGCTCTTAAGGGCGTGGACAAAATCGCCGAAGACCTGGGTCGCGGCGTCAGGTAACCCGGTCGCCAGATTCCCGGCCAGTGGGGGCACCGCGTACTGTCCTTCCGGCGTGGCAACAAAATGTTGCCACCTCACGCGAAGGGCGGGGGTGTATAGCCGTGAGACCAAGCAGGATCGCCCGCGATCGTGTGGACTCACGTCTGGCTCGCCGCGGCGTGGACGATACGGGTCGTCGCGATGCGGAATTCATAACGACTTAGTCTGCCCTGCGCCCGCCCGGTCACGGTGCCCCCGATTGCCCCATAGTCTTCATTGCGGTGAAAGTCTCGCGTGCCGTGCTACCGGACACGTCCCCTCGTGCGGTGAGGGCCCGTTAGGTCATATAATTGGATCATTCCAGAGCCGATATCCAGAATGACAATAGAGGGGAATCGCGTGGCTATCCACATTGTCGAAGAGGCACATCGCTGCCTGGGCTGCAAGAAGGCGCTCTGCCAGCTTAAGGGCTATCCAGTGCTGACGCCTATTCCGCAGGTCATCGACCTGTTCAAGCTGCGTCGTCTGGAAGAGGCGGGTGAGCTGCTGTTCCAGAACAATCCCATGAGTGCGGTCTGCTCCATGGTCTGTAACCATTCGGGCCAGTGCGAGGGCGCGTGTATCCAGGGCCGCAAGGGCGCGCCCGTGCATTTTTCGAGCATCGAGAACTATGTCTCGACAGCGTATTTGGACCGTAAGGAGTGGAAGCCCGCGCCGTCGTGCGGCAAGCAGATCGCCGTGGTCGGCTCCGGTCCCGCCGGCATTACCGTGGCCATTAAGATGGCCCAGCTGGGCTGTGCCGTCACGGTGTTTGAGCAGCGCCCCGAGATCGGCGGCGTGCTGGAGTACGGTATCCCCGAGTTCCGCCTGCCCCGTGCGCTCGTGCAAAAGTACCGCCATGTGATGTGCTCGCTCGGCGTGCGCGTTCGCCCCTCGACCACCATCGGCGGCGCGCTGCATATCGACGACCTGCTGCGCGACGGCTACGATGCGGTCTTTGTCGGTACCGGTACCTGGCGCGCCCGCAAGCTGGGCATTCCCGGCGAGTCGCGCGGCAACGTGCTGTTTGGTATCGATTACCTGGTCGATCCCACGAGCGTGGCGATCGGTCAGAACGTGGCGGTTATCGGCGCCGGCAACGTGGCCATGGACGTTGCCCGCACGGCCCTGCGCTCGGGCGCCCGCAAGGTTACCGTGTATGCCCGATCGCGCCATATCTCGGCCATCGATGACGAGGTCGAGCTGACCGAGCTCGACGGCGCCGAGATCGTGTGCGGCAAGGCGATCTGCGCCATCGACGATAACGGCCCGGTGTTCGAGACGGCCATCTTTGACGAGGACAACAACGTGGTGGGCTACGAGGAAGAGCTCGACCACGCGTCCGCCGACACGGTTGTGATCGCGGCTTCGCAGGTGCCCAAGGACAAACTCGTGCTTACGACGGGCGGCCTGGAGACCGATCATCGCGGTCTTCTTTCGGTCGATGAGCATGGTATGACCACCGTGCCGGGCGTCTTTGCCGCCGGAGACGTGGTCAACGGTCCGCTCACCGTGGTCCATGCCGTGGCCGGCGCCAAGCTCGCCGTCGAAGGCATGACCACCTACCTGGGCCTCTAACCCAACCCACCCATCAGTTGCGGTGAAATAGTTCCTGTTTGGTGCGCCAAGGGCCTCATTCAGGAACTATTTCACCGCAACTTTTTTGTGGGTCGAGCGAAAGGTAGGGGAGTGCGTGCGGCTGTGTGCTAGGCTGGTGCTGATACGATAGGTACATCAGCAACCGCCGCCGAGCGGCTCAAACGAAAGGAACCCTGTATGGAGCCCTCCGCCTACCCGATGCTCTTCAGCCCGATCAAGGTCGGTACGACCGAGGTCAAGAACCGCGTCTTTATGCCGCCGGTGTCCACCAACCTGGCCGACCATGGCTACGTGACCGACGACCTGGTCGACCACTACCGCGCCCGCGCCAAGGGCGGCGTGGGCCTGATCATCACCGAGGTCGTGACGGTCGAGCCCACCTATACCTATCTGCCGGGCGACATGTGCTGCTACGACGACACGTTCATCCCCGGCTGGGAAAAGCTCGCCGCGGCCGTCCACGAGTACGGCTGCAAGATCATGCCGCAGCTCTTCCACCCCGCCTACATGGCCTTCAACATTCCGGGCACGCCGCGCCTGATCGCCCCGTCCTTCGTGGGACCGTCCTATGCCCGCGAGGCGCCGCGCCCCATCACGGTCGATGAGATCCACGAGCTCACGCATCAGTTCGGCGACGCTGCCGTGCGCATGCAGAGGGCCGGCGTCGATGGCGTCGAGGTCCATGCGGCGCACGCCCACGGCATGCTCGGCGGCTTTTTGACCCCGCTCTATAACAAGCGCACCGACGAGTACGGCGGCTCGCTCGACGCCCGCATGCGCTTCTTGCTCGAGGTCATCGCCGAGATTCGTGAGCGCTGCGGCAGGGATTTCATCATCGACGTCCGTATCTCGGGCGACGAGTACACCGACGGCGGCCTGACCCTCAACGACATGATCTACGTCTCGCGTCGCCTGGAGAAGGCCGGTGTCGACATGATTCACGTGTCGGGCGGCACCACCATCAAGCGCGGCTCCGCCATTCCCGCCGCCGGCACGCAGCAGGCCTCGCATGCCGCCTGCTCGCGCGAGATTAAAAAGCACGTCAACATTCCCGTCGCCACGGTCGGCCGTATCAACGAGGCCTGGATCGCCGAGGAGCTGATCGAGGACGGTGCCGCCGACATCTGCATGATGGGCCGCACCAACCTGTGCGATGCCGAGTTCTGCAACAAGGCAGCCGCCGGCAACGCCGACAAGATCCGCCCCTGCATCGGCTGCCTGCGCTGCCTGAACGGCATCATGTTCGGCAAGCGCATCTCCTGCACCGTCAACCCCGATGTTGAGCGCGACGAGGCCGGCTACGAGCCTGCCGCCGAGGCCAAGAACGTGCTCGTCGTGGGCGCCGGTCCCGCGGGCATGGAGGCTGCCTACATCGCCGCCAAGCGCGGCCACAACGTGGTGCTCGTGGATAAGCAGGACGAGCCGGGCGGCGAGATGCGCATCGCGTCCGTCCCGCCGGCAAAGCAGGAGCTCACCCGCGTGATCAAGTACCAGTACCGTCGCCTGGCCGAGGCCGGCGTCACGTGCGTCTTCGGTACCGAGCTGACCGCCGAGGACATCCAGCGCGACTACGCGGGCTACGAGGTCGTCCTGGCCTATGGCGCCGAGCCCATCGCCCCGGCCTCCATGCAGGGCTTTAAGCAGGTCATGACGGCCGACGACCTGCTGGGCGGCAAGGCTTTCCCGGGCAAGAAGATCGTCATCGTGGGCGGCGGCACCGTTGGCTGCGAGACGGCCGACTACCTGGCCCCGTTGGTCAACGACCTCTCGCCGGCCAATCGCGATGTCACCGTTATCGAGATGACCAAGACGCTCGCCGCCAACGAGGGCGGCGCCGGCCGCGCGGTGCTCATCGCGCGCATGCTCTCCAAGGGCGTCCACGTGCTGACCGAGGCCAAGGTGACCGAGATCACGGAGGGCACCATCAGCTACGAGAAGGACGGCGAGGTCCACACCATCACCGGTGCCGATACGCTGGTGCTGGCCATGGGCTATCGTCCCAACACCAAGCTGGCCGACGACCTTGCAGCTGCGGGTGTCACCACCCACGTGCTGGGCGACGCCAACAAGTGCGGCAACATCCGCGACGCCATCGGCGATGGCTACAGGGTCGCCTGCGAGCTCTAGTCAGCCCCCTTTGCGCCGTTTGATGTAGAGGGGCCTGTCCCGAGGCGCCAATCGATAGAGAGCAAAAAGCGGCCGACGTCCCGTATACGGGGCGGCGGCCGCTTGCGTTAGCTGCAATAAACCGTGCGATTAGAGGCCCAAAAATCTCCTTGACCTTGGCGATGCCGTTGATGTGACACGCTTCTTAGTGGTGTGTTGGTTGGCCAAAAAACGGCTTCTTTCAACGGGTGGATTTCTCGCTGGATTGAAAATGAGCTTACCGTTGAATGTCGAATGTTCTGGGTTCCAATTTGTTCTGGGCGAGCATGCTAGTGCCCGAATATGGTGCCCGGGCGCTCGTTGCCATGCACGGCAATCGTTCAATTGCGCGCATTTTGTCTGACCCCACGCCATATGACCAGCACGACCAATATGGCGACCTGCGTGAGCACGATGGTGCCGCCGGGCTTAAGCCCCCAGATATAAGAGACGGTGAGTCCTGCCAAGACAGATATAAGCCCCACGGTGGAGCTCACAATACATGTCTGCCGCCAACTACGGGCGACGACAAGTGCACAGGCGACCGGTACCGTCATCATAGAGCTTACGATCAGGGCGCCTACGGTGCGCGCTGCGATGGAGATGGCGAGTGCGCAGGCGAAGATAAAGCTCATGTTGATAAAACGCGTGCGCACGCCAGCGATACGAGCCGCTCGCTCATCAAGTGCCACCCAAAAGAGCTCACGCGAAAACAAAAGGCAATAGGCGATAATACCTAAGCCGACGACCATGACGCCTGCAAGCTCGGAGTTGTCGACCGTGACGATACTGCCAAAGAGAAAACTCGAGAACGTAGACGAGTTCGGCACAAATCCGGACAATACGCCGGCAAGTCCGACTCCAGCGGCCATAACAATGGCAATAGCAAGGTCTCCGCGGCTTTCGAGCCGCTTGCGAATCATCTCGACGAAGCAGGCAGCCGCAAGACATGCCACGGTGGCGCCCGCGACGGGGTTGATGCCGGCGATGAGGCCGCCCGCCACGCCAGCAAGCGAGGCATGACTCAATGTATCGCCGATCATCGAGAGGCGCTTGAGCACCACGATGACTCCCACAAGCGGAATCGCGACACCCAGTACGATGCCGCTCAGGAACGCCCGCTGCATAAAGGCATACTGAAGCATGTCAAGCATGGTGGATAACTCCTTGGGATAAGACAATGCGGTCGGCCTCGAGACCCTCAAGTCGTTCGAGATCATGGCTCACCATAAGAACGACACGCTCGGGGTCGCGCATGAGGGTGGCCATGACCTCGATAAACTCGTTGACGCTCGAACGGTCGAGCCCGCTGGTGGGCTCATCGAGCACGAGGAGTTCTGGATGATTCACAAGAGCGCGAGCCAAAAGCGCCCGCTGCTGCTGGCCACCCGAAAGCTCGCCAATTAGTGACTTAGCATGGTCGACGAGCCCCACGAGCTCGAGAGCTTGCAGCGCGGCGGCGTGAGACCCTCGACGTTGGCTGTGCCCGAGTGCATAGCGGTTGCTGGCAACAATTTCGGCCACCGTCGCGGGAAACCGGTCGTAGGAACCGCCGGCGCGCTGGGGGACGTAGCCAACGCGATGCCAATCGGTAAACGAGTGCGCAGGCGTCCCAAAGAGGAGGGCATCACCTTGCTGGGGAACCAATTCGCCAAGCACCAATTTGAGGAGCGTGGACTTGCCAGCTCCATTCTCTCCCGAGAGAATCACAGCTTGACCAGGGGCAATGATCAATGAGCAATGGGCAAGAACGGGAGCAGGGTCATACGAAAACGAAAGATCGCGAATCTCAATGGGCGTTTCCATAGTTAGGCCCTCGCGCCTGGCGTTGCATTGGGGTCGGTCTCGTTTGCGGCGGTTTGCTTGTGCGTCGTAAAGACGGAGCCACCGTGGTCGAAAAGCTTGCGGTACTGCATGCGCTCCAAGCGATCGTCGGCTTCATGCAGTTTGCTCGGCATATTCTCGGCTTCGGGGACATGCCACGTGCCGTTTGCATCCTGTTTGCCGACCACATTGATGCTTGGCATATTCTTGCGATTCTGCAGGCGCGCACGTTGATAGGCTGTGAGTGGAGCTCCTATGGCGTTGAGGGCGAGTGCTCCAACGTTATCGATGCTTGTATCCATCGTTTCGCTCGTCTGGGCGTTGCCGGCGACGTCGTAGTTCGCCCACACCACGTAGCGCGTCTGCCAGATGCGCTCAGTGTGCGTCGCCTCATCCTCGTCGGTGAAGTAGAGGTCGTTATAGCGGTCGGTAAAGAACGGCTGGTGGTCACCGTACATCACCACGACCACAGGGCGGTCGAGCTCGCGCAGCTGGTCCAAAAAGTCGGCGAACGCTTTATCCGAGGCATCCATAAGGGAGCAATACTCGTTTGTCCACGTGACGACCTTATCCTCGATGCCGTTGAGGTTTAGATGCACTTGCTGGTCGGCGGGCACCAGTCCGGTGTCGTAGGCCGAGTGATTCTGCATGGTTACGTCATGGATAAAGATGGGCTCGTTGTTCTGTCGCAGCACCTCGAGGCACTTGTCATATGTCGCCGCATCGGTTACCTTGCGGCAGAGCTGAGGTGCGCCAGCGAAATCCTCGATGGAAAGAAACTCATCAAAGCCCATGTCAGTAAAGACGTTCTCTCGGTTCCAGTTGCTGGCATGGTTGGGGTGCATGGCCACCGCGCGATACCCGAGCTTCTTGAACTGACGCGCGAGGTTCTCGGTGGGGGCTAAGTTATACGTCATGAAGGGGTACACACCGGCGCCCAGGTATGCCATCGAGTGCCCGGTCAAAAACTCAAACTCGCTGTTGCAGGTGCCCGCGCCAAAGGCACTCATGTAGCTCACGCCCTGCATGATCGCGTCATCGATAGCCTTGAAGCGTTCGGGTCCCCGATAGTCGCAGCCCAGGCCGTTGAAAATCGAGAGGTCGGCGAACGACTCGTTCATGATGCAGATGACAGATGGCTTGAGCTGCTCGAACTGCGCCACGGCGGCGGCGCGGTCGACGTTGGCGACACCGTGGATGCCGCGGTTCCAGCGACCGGCCAGGCGCTTGATGAGCGCGGCCGTGTCGCGTCCGTCGTAATGCTTGGGTTTGGGCGGGATCATCTTCTGCGCGCTAGAGATGAAGGTGGGCAGGAATCCTTGGCTGTAGTAGCTGTCGAGTGGCTTCCACGTGTGCAGCTTGATGCCGAGGGTATCGTAGTAGCTAATCATGGCCTGCCCCGCCAGCGCAGCGCCGGCAACGAGTGCGGTGCGGCGGTCGACAGAGAGCGGCAGCTTGGTTTTGCGCTCGGATTTCTCGGTTTGGTCATCGCGGCGGGGCGGACGTTCGCATATGGCGCGCGGGATGCGGGCGATGAGCACAATGCCGATTGCTGCCGCGGCAAGTCCCAAGAAGCAATAGCCGCTCAGCTCGTAGGTGTAGCTGCCGGCGACCGTGGCGGCCGTGGAAAGCGCGAACAAGTCGCCCGGTTGGATGGGCATCGATTTGAACGTGATGACGAAGTATTCAGCGATACCGATGGCGGCAAACGCCACAACGCCAAGGATCGCGGGGGTCTTCCGGCGACGTGGCAGATAGAACAGCAGGCTCAGGAAACAGAAGATGAGCATGAGCTCCAAAAGAGCCGGGCCGGGCCGCATGTTCCACAGCTCATGGTTGGACGGAAGTTCGAGGGCGAGCGTCGAACAAATCGACGCACCGGCGATCGCCGCAAGCGTACGAGGGTAGGGGCGCTCGGCCATCCAGCTCTTTAGGTTCTTCATGCTCATCTTCACAGTGCTATCCCCTTACTCTTGATTAAGTGCCTTGACGAGCTTGTCAAGGTTATCCCGCATGACGGTGAGGTAGTCCTCGCCAGCCTCGAGTTGCTTATCCGTCAAGCCCTCGACCGGGTTGAGCTGCACGCACTCAGCGCCGGTTTCGTCGGCGATGGTCTTGGCGACCTTCTGGGAAACCAGGTCCTCGCCAAAGACCGTCTTGACGTTGTTATCCTTGATGAACTGGGCGATTTGCGCCATGGTCTTGGCGTTGGGCTCGCCCTCGGCGTCCATGCCGGTGATGGGCATCTGCGTGAGGCCGAACTCGTCACACAGATAGCCGTAGGCCTCGTGCGAAACGACGATGGAGCGGCCTTTTACCTTGCTGAGTTCATTTTGGTACTGCTCGTCGAGTTCGTCGAACTTCTCAGCATATTTTTTGTAGTTCGCCTGGTAATCGGCCTTGTTGTCGGGATCGGCCTTAATAAGTGCCCGCTCGATATTCTTGAGTTCGGCCTTGGCGTTCTTGGGGCTCAACCACACGTGCGGGTCGTGCTCGCCTGAGGACTCGTCTCCTTTGGCTGCCATACGCAGCGTGATGCCGTCGGAAGCCTTGCAGACGGTCGTTTTAGACGTGTCGATTGACTCAAGGGTGTCATCAACCCAGCTCTCCATGTCGGCACCATTGTAGATAAAGACATCGGACGCCTGGATTTGCCTGACATCGCTGGGGCTGGGCTCCCACTCGTGCGGCTCGGTTCCCGCGGGAACCAGGTTGGTCGCCTTGACATGGCTTCCCCCGACTTTTTGCGCGAAGTCTGCCATGGGATAAAAACTTGCTTCGACGTTGACGGTGTCGGAGGCCGTGCCTGCGCCGCCGGTCTGTGCTGAGGTGTTGCCGCCGCAGGCAGTGAGTCCTAGCACGGAGAACACGAGTGCTGCTCCGATACACGTCGTAAGACAGTGGCGACGGATGAGGCGACGCCGAGGGCGACGCTTAAAAATCCGATTGTACATAGGTTTGCTCCAAAACAATGGGGTGAGAGCGCATGCCGCTAGCGGCATGCGCTCGCGAACGTTCAGGTGTGTTCGATTGTTTTGGGCCGTTAATCGTCCAGGCGCACCTTAAGAGAGACGAGCGTGACGGGGGCATATGAGGCATACTCAACGCCGATGATGGCGACGGCATAGATCATCCAGAGCGATGCGATGGCTATGGGGTTGTGGGGCACCGATCCGTGCTGCGCGAGTGAAAGGTTGCCGGCCATTTCTGCGCACGTTACGCAACCGACGCCTGTGCAGTTGTGGTGCATTTCGTGCGCCACGGCAATGGGGGAGAAGACGCAGGCGAGAGCAAGCGCGATGGTGAGTGCCAGAGCAAGGAATCGTGTGCGCAGTGGGGGCAGCTCATCGCTGTCGCAGGTTAATTCGGTTCTTTGAAGGTAAAGACTGCTCTCCATGGCTGTCCTCCCTTTGCCGAATATAGGTTCAAATCAAAAATCAAGTGCCATTGTAATTTTTGATGTGGCACGTCACATTTTTGACATACCAAAATGTGGCACGCGCAGCGAGCTAGGAGTCTTTTTCGTCTTGCAGGGCGCCGACCGCTTCTACAGCTTAGTTTCCAGTTCGGCTTTGTGATCGTTGAGATAATCATACATGTAGGGGATGGCGAACGACACCTTGCCGTACGAGATTTGTTTGGGTGCGTCGTGCCAGTTGCCATGCGTGGTACCCAATGAGCTGAATCAAAAAAGATAGCCTTGCGTCGCCTCGGCAAGTTGGCCGGCAATGCCGGGCTTGAGCTCCATACCGGATGTTTCGATGGCTTCCTCGAGGGAGTATGAGACCTCGGTTACTGCTACCGCTTTGAGGTCAAAGGGGGTGTTCCTATAGTTTTGTCAACTGGGAAATGCTCTCCGTGCGACAGAATCGCGGCATGCTGACGCCAAGCCATTAG
>NZ_WWSL01000024.1:0-38780 GCF_009875845.1 Collinsella sp. BIOML-A6 | reverse complement strand
CTAATGGCTTGGCGTCAGCATGCCGCGATTCTGTCGCACGGAGAGCATTTCCCAGTTGACAAAACTATAGGAACACCCCCCTGCGGGTGTAAGCAGATTTGGCTGTGCGTTACTTGTCGGTGCCCAGCTTGTGTGGCTTATAGGCGAGGGCATTGACGAGTGCGTCGGCGGCGGACTTGACAGCTGCCGGCTGCGGATCGTTGACGTGGTCCTCGGGATGCACGGGCAGGTCTTTTTTGACCGCATCGTGGATGAGGTTGAGGTACTCGGTTACGCCGGTGGCCGACAGGTGCGTGCCGTCGCCGTCGAACAGGTCGTTGCGGTTGGCACTGTATCCGTACCAGTCGACAACGCGCACGTTCTTGTAGCGCGTAGCGGCGTTGGCGATGGCCTGGTTGGTAGAGCCAACCCACGGCTGCGGGCTGCGCGTGTTCACAAACACCACAATACGCTTATCTCCTGCATCGGCCATGATGGCGTCGATCTGGTCGTCGGTTACCAAGCCGTTGGTGCCCAGCGCAAAGACCACGATCTTGCCGGCAAGGTTCTGTTGGAGATAACCCTCAAATGTCGCACGGCCCGCATCGAACTGGCGGCCCTTTTCGGCATCGATGTGGCTGTGCGGGAACACGCCGTCAAAGGAATCAACGGCGCGCAGCGACACGGAGTCGCCGATCATCAACAGGTCGTAGGAGCCATCGGGGAAGCCGTCGTTGTCCTTGTCGGTGCCGTCGGCCGCCTGCTGGTCGGTGGGCGCGGTGTTTTTGGCTTCCTTGTTGAGGACTTCGGCGCCCTCACCGCTCAGTGCAGAGGTCTCCGGCACAAAGATCAGGCCGCCCAGTGCAACGACCAACACGACAGTGTAGGCTGCGCAGACAGGGACGTGCGCGCGTGCCCAGTTGGCGGGCGTGGCGGTGCCGTCGCGGAACTCGGATACGGTGCGCCCAAAGGCGCCCTTTCTAAACGGCGTCTCGATAAAGCGATAGCAGCACTCTGCTACGGCGACCACCAGCAGCACCTGCAAAATGTACTGCCACCAGGGCGTATCGTTGATGTTGGCGACCGGGTTCATAAGCAGCAGCAGCGGATAGTGCCATAGGTAGATGCTGTACGAGCGCTTGCCAACCCACACGAGTGGCTCGGCGGACAGCACACGGGCAACCATTCCCTGGGGCTGCACGCAGGCCGCGATGACCATGAGCGTGAGGATGGAGCATAACAGCGTGCCGCCGCGATACTGGAACGCGGTGTAGCCGTTGGTGAGCGCGACCATGGCGGCAAGGCCAACCAGGCCTACGACGCCCAACACGTCGATGGATGCGGGCGAGGACCAAAAGCGCACGAGGGCGCTCGGCTGTGCCGGGGCGGTATCGGCTGCGGGGTCGGTCTTCTCGTCATGCCCGCCCTTGGCGTTCTTGTCGAGCTTGCCGCGCTTGGCAGCACGAACTAGGCGGCCGAGTCCTAGGCGATGGGCGAGACGCACCGGCGCCAGGTCGCGATCGGGGATAAAGGCCATCCAGGCACCCAGCAGCAGCGAGAACACGCGGGTGTCGGTGCCGTAGTACACGCGGCTGGGGTCGGCGGCAGGGTTGTAAAGCATCATCATGGCGAGGGCAGATACCGCGGAAAGGCCCAGAACCACGCGGCGCGTGTTGGGCTTGCTCACATGCATGGATACCATGGCAAACAGCAGTGGCGGCCAAATCAGGTAGAACTGTTCCTCGATGGCGAGCGACCAAAAGTGCGTGAGCGGCGAGGGGTCGCCCAGAGCATTGAAGTACGAGACGTTTTGGGCAATCTGCCACCAGTTGTTGAAGAACAACAGCGACGGCAGGATGTCGGGGCGCATCTTGGTGAGCATCACGTGATTAAAGATGGTGCACAAAGCGCAAGTCACCACCACAACGGTTACCACGGCGGGGAATAGGCGGCGAATGCGGCGAATCCAGAAGCTCTTAAGGTCGATGCGGCCGGTCTTAGCGACTTCGTTGAGCAGCAAGCGCGTGATCAGATAGCCCGAAAGCACAAAGAAGATCGTGACGCCGAGCAGGCCGCCCTGAGCCCACGTGAGGTTGAGGTGATAGAGCACCACCGCGACGACGGCGAGCGTGCGCAGACCGTCGAGCGCAGGAATGTAGCGGGACTTGGGACGAGCGGGCGCCTGCTGGTAGGCAACGGACGAGCGTGTGGTGCCGGTGTTGGTCTTGGCTGTATGGGCGCCCTTGTTGGTGGGCGTTCGATGCGGGCTCGGGCCGCGTCGCGACTCGCCGGTGCGGCGGTCGGCGCGCGGGCGTTCGTGCGCCGACCGGTTATCGGGCGCGCGGCGCGGGCCGCGTGGGCTCGATTGTGGGAGTTGTTCCATAAAACATCATCCAATGACGAGAATAATCAGCACATATTCATTGTAGCTGCCTGCTCCTGTGAATGCTTGCTGCTGGCGCAACCTCAAGCGCGCGTTCACATCAAAGTGAACTAAAGTTATAGGGGTGCGAGGGCGCACGATCGACGGCCGACGGTGGGCGTAAGGCCCGCAGACGAGGAGGTTTCCATGGCGGATCGCGGCATCGTTGCGGTGTTCGGCAGTATGAACATGGACCTTTCGGTGGCGTGCGAGCGCATGCCGCGCGCGGGCGAGACCGTCGGCGGCAGCGGTTTTATCACCAACGCCGGTGGCAAGGGCGCTAACCAGGCCGTCGCCGCCGCGCGCATGGGCGCGCGCACGTGCATGATTGGCGCGGTCGGTCGCGATGCGTTTGGCGATGCGCTCGTGGCAGGGCTCCAAGATGCTGGCGCGGACTGTGACTTTGTGGCACGTCGCGATGACGTGGAGACGGGAACGGCGACCATCATTCGCTGCGAGGGCGACAACCGCATCGTGCTGTCACCGGGCGCCAACCATGCGCTTGCGGGCGAGGACGTTGCCTGCGCGCTGAGACGTCTGGTGGCCGATGAGCTCGATGGCGACGCCAGCGATATTGCCCCGGCTGCCGGAAGCGTCTTTATCGCCCAGGGCGAATGTGACCTGATGGCAACGGCCACGGCGCTCTCTTGCGCTCACGAGCTGGGGTTCTATACGGTCTTTAATCCAGCTCCTGCCTGTGAGTTGCCTGCGGAGGTCTGGCCTGCGGTCGACCTGGTCTGTCCCAACGAGACTGAGTGCCAGGCGCTGACGGGCATCTTGCCCGGGGATGATGCGAGCTGCGTCGCGGCGCTCAATGCCTTGCTCGCCAAGGGTGCCGGAGCTGCGGTCATCACGCTGGGCGGCGCCGGCTCGGTTACGCTCGGCGATGGCGGTGAGCTGCTGCGCATGCCGGCGCTTTCGAGCACGGTAGTCGATACCACGGCCGCCGGCGATACGTTTATCGGCGCGTTGGCGGCGGCTCGTCTAGAGGGCCTGCCGCTCTTTGAGTGCATGGCCGCGGGTGCTCGCGCCTCGGCAGTGACGGTGTCGCGCCTGGGCGCTCAGCAATCGATTCCCACGCGCGCCGAAGTTGAACATTGGTTTTGTTAAACGATAAAGACGGAGAAGCGGAGTAGAACAATGGCAACCAAGAAGCTGATCCTTGATCTGGATATGGGCGTGGACGATGCGATGGCGCTGGCCTATGCCATCGCGAGCCCCGAGGTGGAGCTCGTGGGCATCACCACGTGCTTTGGCAACGTGCGCGTTGAGCAATCGGCGCACAACTGCCTGGCGGTGCTCGATCTGCTGGGTCGCCCCGAGGTTCCGGTGTACCTGGGCGCCGATCGTCCCATTAAGGCGACTGAGCCCTATACACCGCCGGCGTCTACCACGCTCATCCACGGTAAGAACGGCATTGGCGGGGCAAGCGTGCCCGCGTCGCCGTACGAGCCGGTGGGGGCGACGTCGGCCGACGGTAACGCGGCGGTCGATTACCTGATTGATGCCGCGCGCACCTATGGACCCGATCTGATCTACGTGGCGACCGGTCCGCTCTCCAACCTGGCACTTGCCCTGGAGCGCGATGCGGCGGCGATGATGTCTATCGGCCGCGAGGTCGTGATGGGCGGTGCGCTTACCGTGCCCGGAAACGTGAGTGCGGGCGCCGAGGCCAACATGGCAGGTGATCCCGAGGCGGCCGATGCCGTGCTGCGTTCGGGCCGCAAGCTCACTATGGTGGGTCTGGATGTGACGCATCGCGTGGTGCTCACGCGTCGCGACATTGCCGGCTGGACGGGCTCGGGCACCATGGCTGGTTGCGCGTTTGCGAGCATGGTGGAGCACTACATTGGCTCGTATGAGATGAACGCCCCCTACCTGGGTGGCTGCGCGCTGCACGATCCGCTTGCCGTCGCCGTGGCGATTGATCCCACGCTCGTGGGTGCGCTCGGCTGCAACCTGCGTGTTGACTTGCTGGGCGAGTATCGCGGCCGCACCATCTGCGACGAGCACCGTCTGTCCGATCCGGACAAGAGCGCGCTCGTGGCGCTGACTGTGGATGCTCCACGTTTCCTGTCCGAGTTCAAGGCGCGTATGGCCCGCGTCCTGGGCTAAACGATTCCTGCGCCCCGCCCCAAGTAGTCAATTTGGGACGGGGCTTTTTTAGCTACCGAGTAAATGTGCCCGTTGGGGGAATAGTTGCACCACTTTGCTTGACAACAGGATAAACTAGATATTAAACATTTACTATTCTGTTTAGATTGAATTTGCGGTCGTTTAGTTGTCGAGTCACGGGGCGGTCAGGCCACGATGCTCGACCGCGACCGTTACTAGGGGGAACAATGGCTAAAGCAAGTGTTCGCGAGATCAGCCGCATCACCGGTTTTTCGCCTGCGACCGTGTCCAACGCGCTCAACCGCAAGCGCAGCGTGAGCGAGGAGACCGCCAAGGTCATCCTGGAGTGCGCGCAGTCGCTCGGCTACCAGCAGTCGACGCAGCTCGAGAGCATCCAGTTCGTGCTTGCGCGCAAGACGGGCGCCATCCTGGACGAGAGCACCTTCCATCCCGCGGTTATTGAGGGCGTGGAGCGTCAGGCGCGTCGCCACGGCATGAGCACGAGCTTTGTCTCGCTCGACTTTAGCGACCTGGACGCCGTTCGCCCGCAGGTCGAGGGCCTGATCGCCGATCCGTCCGCCGCCATTGTGCTAATGGGTACGGAGTTGGGCGAGGAGGACTACGCCCTGTTCGCTAACGCCGCCGCCCACCTGATTGTGCTCGATGGCTGGAGCGATCGTCAGTATTTCGACGCTGTGGTCATTGCCAATACCGACTCGGTGCTGCGTGCCGTGGATTACCTTATCGAGAAAGGCCACAAGCAGATCGGCTATCTGGCAGGCGACCTTCGCATTCGCAACTTTAAGGACCGCGAGCGCGGCTATCGGCAAGCGCTCGAGGACGCGGGCCTCGAGGCCAATCCGGCATGGCGCGTCACGCTGGGCACCACGCTCGAAGGCGCCTATCGCGATATGGGCGCGTGGCTCGACGGCGTCTCGCGCGACGACCTGCCGACGGCTTTCTTTGCCGAGAACGACGTGCTCGCCGTAGGTGCCATGCGCGCGCTCAACGAGCACGGCATACGTGTGCCCGACGATGTCTCGATCATCGGCTTTGACGATCTGTCTTTGGGCGCTTTCTCCAACCCGCCGCTCACCACGGTGCACGTCCCCAAGCACGAGGTGGGCGAGATCGCGGTGCGCCGCCTGGTGGGCAACATCCGCAACCCCAAGAGCTACACCTGCAAGACTGCCGTGTCGACCTATTTTGTCGAGCGCCAAAGCGTGCGCGAAATCTAGGCGAAGGCAACGCCGGGCCGCAGGACGGCAAATATAGCGCCATCCAAAAAGTCCTTCTGGATTACCTAGAATGATTCTTCTGGGACGGGGATTAAAAACTCATTGATCCCCGTCCTAGGCAGCTCATTTGGGACGGGGCTTTTTTGACTGGTATGATTGGTGCGACCATTCGAACCAGCTACAAGAGCCCCGTCCCAAATTGACTACCGAGAGGACCTGCCATGGAGCGTATCGCGAGCTTTTCCGTTGACCATCTGCTGCTTGAGCCCGGCGTGTACGTGAGCCGCATCGACCGCGATCCGGCGACCGGCGCTGCCGTCACCACCTTTGACCTGCGCCTGACCACGCCAAATAAGGAGCCGGTCATGAACACGGCCGAGTGCCACACCATCGAGCACCTGGGTGCCACGTTCCTTCGCAATCATGCCGAGTGGTCGAGCCGCATTGTCTACTTTGGCCCCATGGGCTGCCGCACGGGCTTTTACCTGGTTGTCTTTGGTGAGCTGACGAGCGAGGAGATTCTGCCGCTCGTGCGCGAGCTGTTCGAGTTTGTCGCTGGCTTTAAGGGCGATGTCCCCGGAGCCGCTCCCGAGGAGTGCGGCAACTACCTGGACCAGAACCTCCCCATGGCAAACTGGCTCGCGCGCCGTTACCTCGACCGCGACCTGGCCGATATCGACGAGAAGCACCTGCACTATCAGCAGGCGTAAGGGCTTTACCGTCCAAAACGCGCGCATTGGGCGCCTTCGCTTAGGCGGGGGCGCCTTTTTGTTGAGTGGTCGGGATGAGCGTTCAAAATCGCTCATGTTTGTTCTAGAATGTTCGTACTGTCACATAAACGAACAGGAGTGAACATGTATATCTACTCTGTCAACGATCCCGAGTTCAAATCCTATGGCAACGTTTGGGATAACGTTCCGTCCGAGCTCACGTCGCCCGTGCTCGAGGCGCTCTCTGCCACGCCCATCCCCGAAGGCAGCAAGTACGTAGCAAGTGCGCCGGAGCTCGAGGGCGTCAAGGATGCCGATAAACTGGGCTTTCTCATGTTTGGCGGCCGTCCCTTCCAGCTCGGCTGGTGCAACGGCCACAACACGCGTCTCAACTGCCTGGAGTATCACCGCGCCAGCGAATTTAACCTGGGCGCCCGTGACTTTATCCTGCTCGTGGCACATCGCTGGGAGATCGAGGGCGGCAAGCTCGACACCGCGTGCGTCAAGGCGTTCCGCGTGCCGGCGGGTACGGTCGTCGAAGTCTTCAACACCACGCTCCACTACACGCCGTGCATGGTCGACGACGGCGGCTTCCAGGTGATGGTGGCGCTGCCGGCGGGCACCAATGGCCCGCGCCCCGAGGCTGCAGCCGACATGCCTGCCGCCGGTGACAGCTACTGCTACTGGAAGGCCGACAAGTGGGTTCTCTGCCATGCTGACAGCCCCAAGGCTGCCGAGGGTGGCTACGTAGGTCTCATCGGCAAAAATATCGATATCACCTGCGACTAGAATCTTACGTCTCAATCTGTAACATCTAGCGGGCCAAATCGTCTCTACCTGTTACAGATTTAGACAAACTGAGGGGACTGCCCGAAAAATCTCGATCTGTAACACCGGGCCCGGTTTTGGCTGCCCAACTGTTACAGATCGAGACAAAACGGGACCAAACCACCACAAAGGTGCCTGTCCCCATTGTGGTGGCTGCCTAGAGCTGGCTGCGCAGATAGTCAGCCATATATGGAACAGCGAAACGCACGTAACCGCGGCGCGCCTGTTCGATTACGCCGGCGTCGATGAGGCGCCGGCGATACTTTTGCGCATAGTCGGGTGTGACTGACATGCGCTTCGCAACATCAGAAATGCGAGACACGGCGTCTTCGTCATCAGTCATTGCGGAGAGAAACGCGACGTCTTGGTCCGATAACGCGGCGAGCGTCGTTTCGCAGACATCGTTTTCGAAATCGACCTTCGACGCTTCGATGGCTCCGTCGATTTGCTCGCGCGCTGCACGTTCTCCAGCCTTGCAGCGATTGGCGATGTTATAGCCGATGAGCTGCAGCATATAGGGTGAGCCTTGGGTCGCGCGAGCGGCACAGAGGCGAAGATGGCTTGGAATATCAAGGCAGAGCTCTTCGAAAGCCCGCTGGTAATAGGCGTCGACATCTCCGACCGAAAGCGGTTCGAGCGTGACCTTGCGAGCGCGGTTGAGAAACGTCAGCACGCGGTCATTGAGTGTTGCGCAGACGGCTCCCGGAAGGCCCGCCATGACGAGTGCGACGTTGAGTCGTTCGCCGACCAGTTCTTGATAGGCGGTGACGAGCTGTCTAATCTCAGGCGAATTTGCCTGGAGCTCGTCGATGAGGATGAGGATGCCGTGTCCCTGCTCGGTCAGTTTGCGCGCCAGCTGCGTGAGTTTGAACTGAAAACTCTTGGTCTCCTGCACGTCTCGTGTGAACTCGAGGCCTGCCGAGAACCCAAAAACACTCAGGCTGCCACCCGTGAATTTGGGAAGACAGCGTTTGTTGACGTAAGGCTCGCCTGCCTCTTGGATTTTCTCAACAATGCGCTCGAGCATATCCTCGGAGGCCACGGTAGGCGTGGCGACAACGAAGCCGAGCTTGCGTGCGCGATCGGCAAGTTCCCACAGAAGAACTGTCTTGCCGCTGCCTCGCTGGCCGAGCATGAGCATGGCTCGGTCGCGATTGCCCGGCTCCTGCTCAAGGCCGGATATGAATGTCGAAATTACCGTTTCGCGCCCGACTAGATAAGAGGGGCGATTTCCAAATGAGGGGGAGAAGATGGGTTCAGTCATAAGTCTCCTTTCCTTTTTTTCCTATTTTTTCCTTTTTTCCCTATTCAGTCAAATGAGTTGTTGAGCGAAGGCGGTCACGTAGACTTCATCGGCAAAAATCTCGACATCACCTGCGACTAGAATCTTCCATCTCAATCTGTAACATCTAGCGGGCTAAATCGTCTCTACCTGTTACAGATTTAGACAAACTGAAGGGGGTGCCCGAATGATCTCGATCTGTAACACCAGGCCCGGTTTTGGCTGCCTAACTGTTACAGATCGAGACAAACCGTGCCCAATCCGCCGCAAAGGTGCCTGTCCCCATTGTGGTGGTTTGGGCAGGCGGGTATCAAAAAGTGTCAGACGGGGCGGCGCGACGGCTGCCAACCAGTGCGAGGGCGCCTACGACGTGGACGGCTGGGGTCGAATTTGGAGCATTTCGAGGGTGGGTTCGATATTGGGGCTGGTTCTCTAATAGAATAGATTTGCAGGCAATTAAGCGGCTGCTCGTGATGCCTGTCGGCATTTCCCAGCAGGCTGTTCTGGTCGTCTGTACGATCGCGCAGGTGGCGTTGCTCCACGGTGCCCGACGTGCCAAGCTGCGCGACGAGTCCGATCCCAACTTTGAACCCAGTGTTGCCGGGCTTTCGGTAGATGCTTTGGATTATGGTGCCAAGTGGCAAGATGATCCCGAGGCAAAGGAGGCATTCCGCCGCACCGTAGCTCGCTTGATCGTGGCGACAGCGTATCTTTCCGGCATATTCGCCGCTCTCAATGCGGGTCTCACAACCTTGCATGCTATCGGAGCCGTTGATTTGGGTGACTGGCCGCGCCTGCTGCTTGTCGTGAGCTCGTTGGCCGCTGGTGCCCTATTTGACCTGCGCGGCCGCTCGTATATGAATATCGGAATGACATGTGCCGCCATGCTGTCCACGCTTTCGTTCCTTGTGCTCATCATCGATGGCAACGGCGGCAACGAGCTTGCTGCCACGATCATCTTTTATTTGGGCTCGGGCTTCTTTGTGGTGTTCTTTACCACAAAATTCGCCGCCATCTCGCCCTATGCGCGCTGGTCATATTTTTGGCCGTGCATGGGTCGCGTCGTCAACAACGTGTGCTCGATGCTCGTGACGGCGCCGGCAGTGGCGATCATCTCGAGTCAAAACGTGCTGGCGGCAGTCGGCGCGGTGCTCGTGATGTTTGTGGGTATTGTGATTACGCTACTGGGACAGTTGGGGCGACGAGCCGATGATGTCGTGATGCAGGACGGGCTGGCGTTTGGTACCGACGATCTTGGTGGGGATTTTGCGCCCACATGCTCCGACCCCGCGCCCGTGGAGGCAGCGGAGCTCACGCCCGATGAGCGCCTCGATGCCTTCGTCGCCACCTTTGGGCTTACAGGGCGCGAGTGCGATATTCTTGAGGTTTTGGTTGTTTCGGACCAGAGCGTTCAGGACATCGCCACAACGTTCTTCCTTTCGCGCTCCACGCTCTACCGCCACATTTCCTCAATCAACAAAAAGACCGGTACCGTCTCGCGTGTGGCCCTTATCCACTTCTTCTGGTCCTGGACGCCTCAAGACTAGCTAATCCCCCAATAAGTTGCGGTGGAATAGTCCCTAAATCAAAGTCGCGGGACTTTAAACAGGAACTATGTCACCGCAACTGCCGAGGGGATAGACTGCGGCGGCGGCAGAGGCGTTGGCAGCTGTGACAGTGGCAACGGCAGCTGGCAGGGTGTTTTCCGTCTACTTGCTACAGCAGCTCGCCGTGGCGGGCAATGTAGCGGCGCTTTGCCAGCTGGGTGAGCGCGATGTAGGCGGTGACGATGCCGATGAGCAGCGCGAAGAAGCTCGCCGGCAGCGTCGTAAGGCCGAGCGCATCGGCGATGGGGCTTGCCGGCAGCCAAGTGACGAGCGCCAGGCCCAGTACGGTGAGAACGCACAGGGCGCTCGCGGCGTGGTCGCGCAGGCTCGGCAGACGCGGGGAGCGCAGCATGTGGATCACGAGCGTCTGCGACCACATGGACTCGACAAACCAGCCGCTCTGGAAGATTGCGGCGAAGGTCGTCATACCCGCGACGTTGCCCGCGGCGGCAAGCTCGGACCAGCTTGCGCCCACGGCGGCGGGGCACACCACAAAGAAGAGCGCGGCGAAGGTCACGATGTCAAACAGCGAACTCACGGGGCCCAGTTCGAGCATAAAGCCCTTGATGGACGCAGTGTCCCAGGCACGCGGACGGGCAGTCCAGTCGTCGTCGACGGTGTCCCACGGCAGCGCGATGCACACGATCTCGTAGACCAGCGACAGCAGCACCAGCTGCAGGGCGCTCATGGGCAAAAACGGCAAGAACAGGCTCGCGACGGTCACGGACAGCACATTGCCAAAGTTGGAGCTCACCGTGGTCTTGAGGTACTTGAGCAAGTTGCCGTAGGTGCGGCGGCCTTCGATGATGCCGCGCTCGAGCACGCCCAGGTCCTTCTGGAGCAAGATGATATCGGCGGATTCCTTGGCAATGTCGACGGCAGAATCGACCGAGATGCCGCAGTCGCTCGCACGCATGGCGGCGGCGTCGTTGATGCCATCGCCCATAAAGCCCACGGTGTGGCCGGGCAGCTCGCGCATGACGCGCACCAGGCGTGCCTTCTGCAGCGGCGAGAGCTTGGCGAACAGATGGGTTTTCTCGGCGCGCTCGGCAAGCTCGGCGTCATCGAGTGCATCGATCTCGGAGCCGAGCAAGACGTTGCTCGCGTCGATACCGATCTGCTCGCAGACGGTGGCGGCGACGCGATCGTTGTCGCCGGTCAGGACCTTGACCGCCACGCCCTTGGCCTCGAGGGTGGCGACGGCGCCCGCGGCACTTGCTTTGGGTGGATCGAGGAAGGCCAAAAAGCCCATCAACACCATGTCGCATTCGTCGGCAATGCCAAACTCGCCCACGCAGCGCGGATTGGTTTTCTGCGCCACGGCAATCACGCGCAGGCCCTCGGCATTGAGCCCAGCGACCTGCTGGCGAATCTGGGCGAGCTTATCTTCGGTGAGCGGCTGGGCGATGCCATCGACCTCGACAAAGGAGCAGATATCGAGCGTTTCCTCGGCAGCTCCCTTGGTGACCATCTGGGTTTTGCCTTGGGCATCGGCGACAACTACGCTCAGGCGACGGCGCGAAAAATCGAAGGGAACCTCGTCGACCTTGGTATAGCGGTCGCGCAGGCTCTGTCCCAGCATGGAATCGGGCATGACGGTCGAGGGCGTCACGTCGGCACGGTCGATAACGGCCAGGTCAATAAGGTTTTTGAGGCCGGTCTGGAAGAAGCTGTTCAAAAACGCATGGCGCAGCACGCGTGCGTCCTCGTTGCCGTCGGTGTTGAGGTAGCGCTCGAGCACGATGCGGTCTTCGGTGAGGGTGCCGGTCTTGTCGCAGCACAGGACGTCCATCGCGCCGAGGTTTTGGATTGCCGGCAGCTCCTTGACGATAACCTGACGACGGGCGAGGTCCTTGGCGCCCTGCGACAGGCTCGTGGTCACGATGACGGGAAGCATCTGCGGCGTGATGCCCACGGCCACGCTCGTGGCGAACAGCAGCGCGTCGATGACGTTGCCCTTGGTGGCGGCGTTGATGGCAAAGACCGCCGGCGCCATAACGAGCATGAGGCGCACAAGCAGTATGGAGACGCTCGAGACACCGCGGTCAAACGCGCTCTTCTCGCCGCGCCCGTTGAGCATCTTGGCGATGCCGCCCAGGTAAGTGTCCGAGCCGGTGGCTACGACAAGTGCCATAGCGGTGCCGTTTTGCACGGAGGTACCGGTAAAGACGATGTTCTTGCAGGCAGAGAGTGGCAGTGCGGAGCCGTCGGCACCCTCGATGACAGTGACGGCGGTGGTCTTCTCGACGGCCTCGCTCTCGCCGGTGAGTGCGGACTCGATCACAAACAGGTCGCGCGCGGTGATGATGCGGGCATCTGCCGGCACCATATCGCCGGCAGAGAGGCGGATCATATCGCCGGGGACGAGCTCGTCGAAGGAGATCTCGAGGCGCTTACCGTCGCGCAGGGCGGTGCAAGTGTTGGAGACCAGGTCCTTGAGGGCCTCGGCCGCATTGCCGCTGCGGGCTTCCTGGATAAACTTCATGCCGCCCGATACCAGCAGCATGATGCCGATGATGATGACCGTGGAGGGGTCGCGCTGCGGCTCGGGCACGGAGAGCACGTCGATGTAGAGCGAGACCAGCGCGAGCGCGGCGAGGATGCCGGCGAAGGGCTCGACGAACGCGTCGGCGATGCGGCGGGTGAGCGTTTTGGTCGGTGCCTCGATGGTGTTGGGGCCGGAGGCGTCCAGGCGCTCGGTTGCCTGCTCGGCGGTGAGGCCGTTTGCCGTGGCGTCAAGCAGTACGAGAGCGTCCTCGGCACTATGGGTGGCGGCGAATATGGTGTTCTTGGACAGGCCGGTATGAGCGGCAGGGCGCGCCGTGCGGCGGCGCTTGGAGATGGCTTTGAGAACCGTGGCGGTTTTGAGCATCAGCATAGGGTCCTCCTTGTTGAAGGGAGTTAGCGTACGTGTCGTATGTGCTTCAAAAAACCTAGATGTCGCTCACGTCAAGCTCTTGAGCCCACAAAGGGTGCAGTGCGCCTTTGTGGTGGTTTTGGCGATCTGCCGGTGGCGTTTATGCGTGTGCGGAGTCCTCGCGGCGTGCCGAGGGCGACATACAGGTTTTTCGACTAGGACTGCCTTCCATGGCACACCTCCCTAAGGCCGGGCGCAGCGCGCTTTGGGTATCTCGTACCCCTTTTTAATCCGCCCGTATTCTTGATGAGAGGGTTTGCCATGTCAACCCCCATTGTTCGGAAAACCATTGCCCCTGACAAAGCCTTTACAGAATGACGTGGCCTCAAAGCGCGCCCGCGTCGACGCTTCACCTGCGCTAAACTGGAGGGCACGTACGCGATTACGAGAGGAGCCCGCATGGAGGCTTACAAGCAAGAGTTCATCAAGTTCATGGTCGAGTCCGACGTTCTTAAGTTCGGCAGCTTTACGCTCAAGAGCGGCCGTCAGTCCCCGTTCTTTATGAACGCCGGCGCTTACGTGACGGGCTATCAGCTCAAGAAGCTGGGCGAGTATTACGCCCAGGCCATCCACGATAACTTTGGCGACGACTTTGATGTGCTGTTTGGGCCGGCCTACAAGGGTATTCCCCTGGCCGTCGTGACCGCGATTGCCTGCCACGAGCTGTACGGCAAGGAGGTCAAGTACTGCTGCGACCGTAAGGAGGCCAAGGACCACGGCGCCGACAAGGGCAACCTGCTGGGCTATGAGCCCCAGGACGGCGACCGAGTGGTCATGGTCGAGGACGTCACCACCAGCGGCAAGTCCATCGACGAGACCTATCCCAAGGTCAAGGCTGCTGCCGATGTCGAGATCAAGGGCCTGATCGTGTCCCTCAACCGCATGGAGGTCGGCAAGGGCGGCGTGACCACCGCTCAGAAGGAGATCGAGGCCAAGTACGGTTTCCCCGTCGCGAGCATCGTCTCCATGGCCGAGGTCGTCGAGACCCTCTACAACCACGAGATCGACGGCAAAGTCGTCATCGATGACGAACTCAAGGCTGCCATCGACGCCTACTACGAGCAGTACGGAGCTCGCTAGTTACGCGGGTTTACCAACCCGCGTAACTAGTTGACGCTGCAAGCCCGCCAGGGCGGCAATCTGCCTTTCAACTTCGGCGGCATGACCAGAAGGTCAATGTCGCCTCGTTTCAAGGCACCTTGCTCGCTCTGGCGGGCTTTCGCTGCCGTTGCCAAGACATCGGCACTCCCGTTGCTGGCAAGGGGTGGCACTTGGGGACGTTCCTTTTCTGCCGGCAGTTTGGGACACTCCTGATGTAGTCATTGGGGACGTTCTTGTTTGACTAGTCGTTTAAGAACGTCCCCAATGACTACGTACTCTCGTTAGATAAGCGTCAAAGAATCCACGCTCGTCGCTACTTGAGCCCGGGGAGGCGGGTGTAGGGGAATGAGCGCTCTAAGAACTCGGAGCAGCGGGCGTAGTCTTTGGCGAAGTAGCTGCTGTAGAGCGAATCGAGCACGTATTGCACGGCGATGTGGCTGGCGAACTGCGTGATGCGATGCGTCATGCTCTCGTGGTCACTCACCGTAAGGTAGGCGGCAAAGCCGGGGTGAATGCGAGCGCAATAAGGCGTGCCGATGACGATGACCGGGACATGCCGACTGCTGAGGATCGGCAAGATGTCCTTGAGGTTGGGGGCAAGGCCGCTGTAGGAGATGACGATTGCCGCATGGTCGGGACCCGAGGCGAGAGCCGTTCGCACCTGGGCCTCGACACCGTTGTGGCACGTCGCGCTTTTACCGGCGGAGAGCAGACGATCGCGGAACATTCCCGCTGGATAGAGGTTATGCGAGCCCGTGTAGATGTCGACCTGCCGGACGTTCGCGATGAGCTTGGCGGCGTGGTCAAGCTGCGTGGGGTCGAGCAGCTCCTGCGTTTCGGCCAGCGTGGTCTGGTAGAGCCCCTCCATGCGCTCCATAACCTGCGCAGGGGTGGACGTGGCGTCGAAGGGAAAGTTGATGTCCACGTCGCGCCGATTACCCGATTCGGTTGCCAGGCGGATGAGCTCGACCTTGAGGTCTTTGAATCCCTCGAGGCCGAGCTTTTTGCAAAAACGGTGCACGCTCGCAACGGAAACGTTGGCGCGCGCGGCAAATTCCCTAATGGAGAGTCCGCGGACGTCTTCGCCCATGGCAAGGGCTGCAATGCCGAGTTGTTGCTCGGTGGGGGTGAGGCCTTGTGCCTCGGAAATCTTGCGTTTGATATCCATGCGAACTTCCACACTTGCCAAACCTACCAAAAAGGGACAGGTTTATTTTTGCACGTTTCGGTCGGTATCAGGAAGTGTCAGGGACAAGGCGGTAACAGGGTTCGGGGGCGAAAAGAAGTGTCGGGTTTGGCATCCCCGCCCCTGCCCGTTCCGTGCGCGGGCGATACTCGGCTTATCGACCCGCGATGCAAAGGAGATGCTCATGGCAAACATCAGGTTCCCCGAGGGTTTCTATTGGGGTGGCGCCACCGCCGCCAACCAGTTTGAGGGCGCTTGGAACGTGGACGGCCGCGGTCCTTCCGTCGACGACCACTTCCTGGGCGGCAGCTACAAGGAGCCGCGTCAGATTACGATCGACATCGATCCCAACCGCTTCTACCCCAATCATGACGGTATCGACTTCTACCATCACTACGAGGAGGACATCGCGCTGTTCGCCGAGATGGGCTTTACCATGTTCCGCATGTCCATCTCTTGGAGCCGTATCTTCCCCAACGGCGACGACGCTGAGCCCAACGAGGCCGGCCTCGCCTTCTACGATCGCGTTTTCGACTGCCTGCGCGCCCACAACATCGAGCCGCTCGTGACTCTTTCGCACTACGAGATGCCCTATCATCTGGTCGAGAAATACAACGGCTGGGCGAGCCGCGAGCTCATCGGCTTCTTTGAGAAGTACTGCCAGACCGTCTTCGACCGCTATCAGGACAAGGTCAAGTTCTGGCTCACCTTCAACGAGATCAACTGCGGCACCCAGGACATGGGCAACCTCTTTGAGACTAGCATGATCCAGGGCTTTGAGGGTCCGGCTTCGGCGGTCCACGCCACGCCGCAGGCCCGTATGCAGGCCCTGCATCACCAGTTCGTGGCCAGCGGCCGCGTCGTGCGCTACGCCCACGAGCACTACCCGCAGTTCAAGATGGGCAACATGGACTGCTTCATCCTTTCCTATGCCGCCACGTGCGATCCGGCCGACGTGTTTGCCACGCAGCAGGAGATGAATACTATGAACTGGTACTGCTCCGACGTGCAGGTGCGAGGCAAGTACCCGTTCTATGCCAAGCGCTTCTGGGCCGAGAATGATGTTGAGCTTGTGATGGAGGATGGCGACCTGCAGGATATCGCCGATGGCAAGGTCGATTTCTACACCTTTAGCTACTACATGTCCGGTACCGTGGGCACCCACAAGGATCACGAGATGACCGAGGGCAACATGACCTTTGGCGGCAAGAATCCCTATCTGGAGTCCACCGACTGGGGCTGGCAGATTGATCCGCTGGGCCTGCGCATCGCCCTCAACGAGATTTATGCTCGCTACGAGATTCCGCTGATGGTGGTCGAGAACGGCATGGGCGCCTACGACGAGGTCGAGGAGGACGGCTCCATCCACGACCCGTATCGTATCGCCTACTTGCGCAGCCACATCAAGGCCATGGGCGAGGCCATTGCCGACGGCGTTGACCTGATTGCCTACACCTGGTGGGGTCCCATCGACCTGGTTTCCGCCGGCACCGGTGAGATGCGCAAGCGCTACGGCTTCATCCACGTCGATAAGTACGATGACGGCACCGGCACCTACGAGCGCCGCCGCAAGGACAGCTTCTTCGCATACCAGAAGATCATCAAGTCCAACGGTAGCGAGGGCTTGGAGTAATTGAGTTCCGGCGATTGAGTTCCGACGTTCTGCCGAACGCCGAACCGGCAGCCGATTACGTGACCACCGACGTCAATGACGACAGCATCTGGAACACTTTTGTTCACCTGGGGCTTATTGAGGATTAATCGACAATATGAGCGCCGCTGGGGAAAAGGTTTTGGGAAGGGCTCGGAAGGGCTTGCGATTCGAGCCTCCGCCTGAGTATTTTGGTCATTTGGCACTATAATCACCATAGGCATGCGCATAACGTTGCGCTTAATCAAGAGGAGAAAACGTATGGGTCTGTTTGATATGTTCAAGAAGAAGGCTGAGCCTGCCGCCGTTGCAGTTCCTGCCTCCATCTCTGCTTCTGCCGGCGCCGACGTGCTATGCTCGCCCGTCAAGGGCAAGGTCATCAAGATGGCCGACGTGCCCGATCCCGTCTTTGGTGGCGAGGTCCTGGGCAAGGGCTGCGCCGTGTGGCCCGAGGACGATCTGGTCTACGCTCCCTGCGACGGCAAGGTGACCGTCACCATGGGCCACGCCGTGGGTCTGCAGTCCGATAGCGGCATCGAGGTCCTGGTGCACGTTGGTGTCGATACCGTCAACATGAACGGTGACGGCTTCGAGGGCTTCGTCAAGGCCGACGACGTCGTTAAGGCTGGCCAGCCCATGCTCAAGATCGACCGCGCCAAGATCGCCGCTGCCGGCTACAAGGACTGCGTCGTCGTGGCCGTGTCCAACACTGCCGAGTTCGCCGACGTCGAGCTCGCCGTCGAGGCTGACTCCGCTGTCGCCGCCGGCGATGCCATCGTCAAGGTCGTCCGCAAGTAATCTGCGGCAACATAAGGGTGTTTTGGGGTGGTCGAATTGTCCGACCACCCTTTTTTATTACAATGCGGCAGAACGTTTTATTGCGCGTTGGGCGGACCGGTAAACCGTTCGGACGTTAAATCGAGCCGACTGCGCCCTTGCTTTGCCGGGGGGTGTTCGTTAGCGGCTAGTATGGCCTTATTGTTACGACGTGCGCTGCGCAGGGAAAGTGGCGCCGCTTGTTGGGAGGAATGTCATGAAAAAGAAGCTGCTGCTTGCGCCCCTGATGGCTGTTCTGGTCGCGTGCGTGGTTGTGCTTTCCGGCTGCGGGGGTCCTTCGGTTGAGGAGCTCATCACCGAGGATCTTACGACGCAGTTTGACGAGGTCAAGAACGGTGGCGACGACTTCCTCGCCGGCCTGGAAGAGGCCTCGGGCGACGAGTTCAAGCAGCTGGGTATCGATCCCAAGGAGTACGCCAAGAGTTATCTCGAGGGCTTTGGCTACAAGATTGGCGACGTGACGGTCGACGAGGACAAGGGCACCGCAACTGCCGAGGTCACCATTACCTGCAAGTCCATGAACCAGATCGTTGAGGATTTTGCCACCCAGTACCAGGAGAAGGTCGCCGCGCTCGATTCGATGCCTTCCGATGACGAGCTGTACAAGATGGCCGGTCAGGTTATGGTCGATGTGACTAAGGCTGCTAAGACCAAGGACACCACGGTCACCTTCAAGTACTCCTGCAATGACGATGGCGAGTGGTCTGCCGACGATTCCGCAACCAACGAGATGATGAAGGCCATGATGAGCTAGGGAGGGGGTTACGCGGTTTTGCCAAACCGCGTAACTGCTCGACGCTGCAAACGCCCCTAAGCGGCAATCTGACGTTCAATTTCAAGGGCGCGACCAGAAGGTCAGCGCCCTTTCATTTCACGTCAGCTTGCTCGCTTAGGGGCGTTTTCGCTGTCCGTCCTCTACCCGCGACGTAGTCATTGGGGACGTTCTTAAACGACTAGTCGTTGGGGACACTCTTTGAACAACGGCGTTGCCATCGCTGCTGAAAGTGGCAGTTGGGGACACTCCTTGCGCCAGTGCTGCATCGGGTGGTCGGGAAAATGCGAGCCGGTATTTGGGCGAATAATGGGTCGCGGTTTCCGGATGGGGTGGGTTGCGGAAAGTGCGACCCGGAAAATCGCTCTGAAACGGGATGCCGTTTCCCCAACAGGCCACAAACGGAAAGCGCATCCCATTCCGGAGCTCCAAAACGGGACGCGCTTTCCGCGCAGAAGAATTGTCGCAGCCGCGTTAAGCGCCAGCTTCGTTACTCGCCCAGGATCAACGTCGCGAGCTCTGCCTGGGTGTCCACCACGTAGTCGGCGCCGGCGGCCTCCAGCTCTGCGCGGCCACGGAATCCCCAGCTGACGCCCGCGCTCTTAAGGCCGGCGTTGTGGCCGGTCAGAATATCGACATTGGAATCGCCCACATAGAGCGTGGTCGCCGAGTCGGCGCCCAGTCCTTCCATCACATGCAGCGTAACAGGCGCCTCGGGTTTGGGCGGAAATGCGTCCACACGGCCCTGTACCAGCGCAAAGCGCTCGGGGCCAAAGTATTTCTCGATAAGCGGGGCTGCCGAAATATGATCCTTGTTGGTGAGCACGGCAAGCTGCACACCCGCGGCGCGCAGACGGTCGAGCATCTCAATCGTGCCGGCGTAGGGGGCGGTGTGGTTTTCCTTGTGCTCGCCGTAATAGGCCCTAAACTCGGCAAGCGTCTGCTCAAACATACGGTCGTCGCCCGCGTACTCGGCGGGCATAAAGCGCTCGACCAGCTTGAGCATGCCGTTTCCCACCTTGTAGCGGTACTCGTCAACGGTAAACGTGGGCCAGCCGTGCGTCTCGCAGGTATGGTTGCCGGCGGCCGCCAGGTCTTCGAGCGTGTTGAGGATGGTGCCGTCCAGGTCAAAGATTACATGGGAAAAAGCTGCTGCCATGAAAGCTCCCGTCATTGGGTTTCAAAACGCACCCCATAATACTGGGCTTCCGCGTTGGGCGTGCGTGGAATCTGAACATCTCCAGAGATATCAGGCCACATCGCGTCGACCGCGCGGTTACGCCCTAGCAAATTCTCGGCAGCTGCTCTCCTACGAGCATGTCGAGGATACGGGTCGATCCCCAGCCGGTGCGTACGCGCACGGCGGGTCGAGCGCTTTCGGCAAGCGGCAGCACGCGACCGATGATGGCGGCATTCTCGCCGTAGCGCGCGGCGCGCATGGCTGCCAGCGCGGCATCGGCCTGCTCGGCCGGCACCACGGCCACCATCTTGCCCTCGTTTGCCACCTGCAGTACATCGTAGCCGAGCATCTCACATGCCGCCTGCGCGTCGGGGCGCACGGGCACGGCATCCTCGTCGATCTCCATGGCAACGCCGCTGGCCTGGGCAAACTCGTTGAGCGTGGATGCCAGGCCGCCGCGTGTGGGGTCGCGGAAGCAGCGGGTGTCGGGTGCGGCGGCGAGCACGTCGGCAATCAGGTGGTTGAGCGGCGCGGCGTCGCTTTCGATGTCGCTCGAAAACGCCAAGCCCTCGCGCTGGCTCATAATGGCGAGGCCGTGGTCGCCTAGCGTGCCCGATACCAGGATGGCGTCGCCGGGCCGGCAGTTGGCACCGCTGAGCGCTACGCCCGCGGGCACTTCGCCCACGCCGGCGGTATTGATATAGACGCCGTCGGCGCCGCCACGCTCGACCACCTTGGTGTCGCCGGTGATTATGGACACGCCCGCCTCGCGCGCCGTTTCGGCCATGGTCTGCACAATCTGGCGCAGCTTGTCCATGGGATAGCCCTCTTCGAGGATAAAGCCGCATGAGAGGTAGCGCACGTTGGCGCCCGAGGTCGCGACGTCGTTGACGGTTCCGCATACGGCGAGGCGGCCGATATTGCCGCCGGGGAAGAACTGCGGCGTCACCACAAAGCTGTCGGTCGACATGGCGATTCGCCCGCTTGCGGGCAGCGCGGCGACACCGGCATCGTTGCCCGCAAGCAGCTCGGGCGACCCAAAGGCATCCAGAAAGACCTCATCGATAATGCGCTTCATCATCTGGCCGCCGGAGCCGTGGCCCAGCAGGACAGTGCTATCGGTGATGCTATGGGACATATCCAAAACTCCAATCGTGGGTGGTGCCAGCGTGCGGATGCGTCCGGGCTAGTCGCGGTATCTAAAGTACGCCGCGCAGCTGCCTTCGGAGCTCACCATGCAGGGGCCGACGGGGTGCTCGGGCGTGCAGGTGCGGCCAAAGAGCGGGCAGTCGCTCGGCGTGATGGCACCGCGCAGCACGTCGCCGCAGCGGCACCCGCGTGGCTCGACCGTCGCCTCAACGGGTACGTCAAAGCGGGTGCCGGCATCAAAGCGCGCGAATTCGGGGCGGATGGAAAGGCCCGAGTCGGCGATCGGCCCCAGCCCGCGCCACGTGGCGTCGCACGGCTCAAATACCTGCTCGACCAGCTGGCGCGCTACGGGATTGCCGTCTGCATTGACGCCGCGGCGGTAGGCGTTGTCGATCGCCGGCCTGTTCTCGACAATCATCTGGACCAGCATGCAGATACCCTGCAGGATATCGACCGGCTCAAACCCGGTGACTACGCCGGGGGTCTCGAACTCATCGACCAAAAACCCAAAGGGTGCCAGGCCCGTGATGGTGGCGACGTGACCAGGCAGGATAAAGCCGTCGATGGTCGTCTCGGGGTCGTTGGAGATCGCACGCAGAGCCGGCGGCGTGGTCTTGTGAGCGCAGTAGACCGAGAAGTTCTGGAGCCCGCGCGCGTCGGCTTCCAGGATAGCGGCGGCAATGGTGGGCGTTGTGGTCTCAAAGCCGACGCCCATAAAGATGACCGGACGTTCGGGATTTTGCTCGGCAATGTCGAGTGCGTCGAGCGGAGAGTAGACGATGCGGATGTCGCGCCCCGCGGCCTTTTGCGCGGCAAGCGAGGTGGACGATCCGGGCACGCGCATCATGTCGCCAAAGGTGGTGATGACGCCGTCCATGTTGGAAAGCGCGATTGCGTGATCGATGTCGCGATTGGCGGTGACGCAAACGGGGCACCCCGGGCCGCTTAGCAGTTTGAGTCCCGTCGGCATAATGGAGCGAAAGCCATAGCGGCCAATGCTCACGGTATGCGTGCCGCAGACTTCCATAAGGTTGATGATGCGGTTGCCGACAAGCTCATGAATACGATTGATGAGCTCGCGAGCCAGCTTGGGGTCGCGAAATGCCGAAAAGTCGATACCGGGGCGAACCGGCTGCGCCGCCGCCACTAGTATGCCTCGGCCGGGTTGGTGGCGAGCTGGTCCTCTTCGGCCAGCTCGGTCATGGTACCGATGAGCTCGAGTGTCTCTTGGGCTTCCTGCTCGTCGACAATCTGAATGCCAAAGCCGGCGTGCACGAGAATATAGTCGCCTACCCGTGCCGTCGGCACGAGGCGCAGCGAAACGGGGCGCTCGATGCTCATCATGTCGACGGTCGCCTTAAGGTCGTCGTCGCGTTTGACCACTTTACCGGGAACGGCAAGGCACATAATGTTCCCCTTTTATACGTTTTGCGCTGGATAGGCGCCTAATTTCCCATCAGTTGATGGTAGCGCTCGCGGGAGTCACGAGCAAACGCGTTACACCTGTGAGACGGCGGCGCGTAGGCTGGCAAAACAGCCTATCGCGATGCTGTCTGCGCGAGGCGAGCGCGAGCGATGGCGGCCTGACCGTAGGCGATGCAGCCGTCGTTAACGGGCACGGTTTGGGGGATTAAGACCGTAAGGCCTGCGTCTTTAAGCTTGCGGGTGAGGAGCTGAAGCAAAAGTCGGTTCATAAACACGCCGCCCGAGAGCGCGACGGTATCGACGTCTTCGCGCGCGCAGATTTCGCGTGCGATTCGTGCCGAAGAGCGCGCGATGGCGATATGGAAGTCGAGCGCGAGCCTGTTGACGGAAATGCCGGCCTCGATTCCACCCAAAAGTGCCTTAAAAAGCGGTTCTTGGTCCAGAACAAGGGGATTGTTAGAGGTCGTCTGGACAGTTAGTTCAGATTCGTATTCTTTAGAGTGGCTCTGGGTGGTAAAAGTCCTCTGTGAGGATTCCAAATGGGTCGATTTGGGGCCTGTGTCGGGCACGCTTGCCGCAAATAGGGTGTCTGGAGAGCCTTTTTTGGCCAAATCTGAGGCAAAAATGCCAGAGAGGGGGTTAGTAGTTAATACGTATCTGAACAAACTGTCCAGCGACGTTGAGACGGATGCGGATACGCCCACCTGATTGCCAGCGAAACAGCTGATTTCGCCGTCAAGCGCGCGCCAGGCGGCGGCTTCGAGTTCGATGGCGGGCTCGCCTTCGTAGGTTGCCTTGCCGCAGATGCCCAGAATCGCTGCCGCGGCATCAAAGAGACGCCCCATGCTGCTGGTACGCGGGCTGTTGATGCCGCGCTCGATCATGGTGGCTGTCACGCTGCGCGTTTGCTCGTCGAGGGTGCCCAATAGCCCCGCGGCACCCGGATGCTCGAGTAGGCCGAGCTCGCTCAGCAGGGCAAAGGCATTGCGCCGGGCATCGCGCACGGATGCGGCACCGCCCGGCAACGCCCAGGTGCGCAGGTGCGCGGCGCGTTCAAAATCGGCAAGGCCGGTGACAAGGAACTCGCCGCCCCAAATGGTCCCATCGGTGCCGGCGCCGGTGCCGTCAAAGGCGATGCCGAGGACGCGTGCATCGGGCGCAAGCCGGCCTGCGACAATCGCCTCTGCCATTACGCTCGCGATGTGCGCATGATGATGTTGGACTTCGATAAGCGGCAGATTGTGCTCCCGTGCCTGCTCGCGTGCCCACTGGCTCGACAGATAGCTGGGATGCATGTCGCATGCCAGGGCGGCAGGCGACAGGTCAAAGAGGTTTTCTAGACGTGCGCGGGCGGCGCTCCAGGCATCGAAGGTCGCGCCGTTTTCGACATCGCCGATATGCTGCGACACAAAACAGGCCACATGGCCGTCGTCGCCCTCGCGCGTGAGTGCCACTGTGGCTTTTTGCTGCGGCCCGCAGGCGAGCACGCAGGACGTGGTGCTGTCGAGCGCCGGCAACGACAGCGGCCGCGGCGCATATCCGCGTGCACGGCGCACGGGCATGACAGCCCCGTCGACTACGCGTACCACGGAGTCATCGTAGCGTGAGAGAATCGCACGGTTATTGCCAAGTAGCGCGTCGGCGATGCCGGCGGCAACAAGATGTTCCCATGCAAGGGCATCGTCGGTCTCGATGGGCTCCTCGCTCAGGTTTCCGCTGGTCATGACCAGCGCATGCGTACCGCGGGCTTCTGCCGCGGCAAGCAACAGATGCTGAAGTGGGGTGTAGGGGAGCATAACACCGAGCTCGGGTAGATCGTGCGCGACGGATGGCGCGAGCGCGAGGGCGTCGGGGGAGCCGCCGCTCTCGCAAACAGCACGTCGGCGCAGCAGCACAATGGGGCGAATACTGCCGGCCAGCAAGCCGCGCTCGGCGTCGTTGGCATGGCACAGGCGTTCAGTATCGGCAAGGCTGCGCACCATAACGGCAAGCGGCTTGTTGCTGCGGCGTTTGCGGCGGCGAAGCTCGGCTACCGCCTGCTCGTTGGAGGCGTCGCAGGCCAGGTGGAACCCGCCCAGTCCCTTGATGGCGACGATACATCCGTTGGCCAGCAGCTCGACGCAGCGTCCGATGATGGTATCGCTGGCCTCGCGCGTGGAGCCGACAGCTGGTGTTGCGTCGACCGCCGTTGGCACAACACCGTGGTCCGCCTCGCGCCACGTAATGTGCGGCCCGCATTCAAAGCAGGCATCGGGCTGCGCATGAAACCGCCGGTCAAGCGGGTCGCCATACTCTGCGGCGCACTCGGGGCACATGGGAAAGCAGTCCATCGACGTGGCCGCTCGGTCATAAGGCAGCGATCGGATGATGGTAAAGCGCGGTCCGCAATTGGTGCAGTTGATAAAGGGGTAGTGAAAGCGTCGGTCGGCGGGGTCGAACAGTTCGCGCAGACAGTCATCGCACGTGGCGATGTCGGGCGAGACGAGCGTTGTGTGGGCGGTTTGATCCTGCGACGCCACAATGCGAAAGCCCTGCTCGCTGGCGGCGTCCCAGTCGCCGGGTGCCAGGTCCATAAGCTCGACATGCTCAACGCGGGCCGCGGCAGGCGCGCGCTCCGACAGCGCGGCGACAAAGCCGTCAAGTGCCTCGACCGAAGCATGCGCCTCGATGTGCACGCCATCGCCCGCATTGAGCACCCAGCCGCAAATGCCATGCGCCATAGCCTTGCGATACACAAATGGCCGCATGCCAACACCCTGCACAATGCCCGTTACATGGATATGCACATGCCGCATGTGGCTCCCCCTCGTCAAAACCGACCAAAAAGGGACAGGTTTATTTTTGGTCGGGAAAACTTCTAAACCTGCCAAAACAAACCTGTCCCTTTTTGGCAGGTACGCCGCGCAAAGACCCGTTACAGCCCCAGGCTCTGCTTGGTGGCGGCGCAGGTGAGCTCGCCGTGCTTAACGCCGCGCAGGCCCAGCAGGCGGTCCGCCAGCTCGTAGACGCGCTCGCCGCGACCCTTGAGCGCCAGAATCTCCAGGCAGTTGTGGTGATCCAGATGTACGTGCATGGTCGATACGATCTCGTTGGTGTAGTCGTGCTGCACCTCGTCCAGACGGCGCGTCAGGTCGCCGGTATGGTGGTCATAGATCATGGTGAGCGAACCGATGACCTGCTCGTCGGGCGTGCGCATCTGCTCCTTGGCGATCGAGGCGCGAATCAGGTCGCGTACGGCCTCGGATCGGTTAGCCACGTCACCGCGGCGCGCGATCTGCTCGTCAAAGCGGCGCAGCAGGTCGTCGGGCGCGGTGACCGAAAAACGGACCAGCTCGGAGGCGGATCCGCTGCAACGGCACCCTGCGTCGTCGGTCGGTCCGTGACGGCGATCGTGCTCGTGTTCGCAGGCGTGCTCGTGTTCGGCCACGCTACACCAGCTTTACGGAGCCAACGGAGTTATGGTCGGCCTCGATGGCCTCCTCGTAGCCCTCGAGCGCATCGTGCGCCTCGTGCAGCGCGGACATGGCGGCCTCGAGCTTGGCGCCAATGCGCTCCATGTCAAAGTTCTCGGTCGCATGCAGCAGCTGATGGCTCCACTCGTGAGCGAGCTCAATGGTGTCGTCGACCTGCTTGACGCTCATGGCAAACTGGCTCATGTTCATTCCGACGTCATGCATGGGAATCTCCTTTTGTGCGGGGCGATATGGTGGTTCAGATTCTACTACGCCCGCCTTGGGCGCCGCCGCATAAGAAAACGGGTGCGAGTCCGTCTGACCCGCACCCGTTCACTGGGGGCTGTTTGTGTCTACCATACTATCCGTGGTTGCATGCCTTGCGTTTGGCACTCCGGCGAGCGGTGCGAAACCGCTCATGGACGGCAGACAAGTAACAAGCGTATTACAGATGTTTCTTCAGCAGTGCCTGAAGTCTTGCCTTGGGTAAGGCGCCGACCGAGCGGTCGACCTCCTCGCCGTTCTTAAAGACGATCAGCGTGGGGATGCTCATGACGCCAAACTTCATGGTCAGGTCCTGGTTGTCGTCGACGTTGCACTTGGCCACAGCCAGCTTGCCGGCCAGCTCGTCGGCAAGCTCGTCTACGATGGGCGAGAGCGAGCGGCAGGGACCGCACCACGGTGCCCAAAAATCGACCAGCACGGGAAGGCTGCCGTTAACGACGGAATCGAAGTTCTCGGGGGTAATCTGCTTAATGTCAGCCATAGTGACCTCCATGGTGTGACGCGGCTCGGCCGCGTAAAACTCAGTACGACCATGCTTATACCCAACGGCTTGCAATGCAACCACTCGCAGGCAGCTCTTTTATATAATGGTGGGCACGCAAACGATAGGAGAGCGCATGCCCACGTCACAAAACCAGAAAAAAGAAGCCATCGCCCAGGCGACCGAGCAGGAGCTCGCATCGCTCGCGGGTCGCGGCGTGCGTATCGCGGGCAACGCGTGCTCGCCGATTGTGCTGATCAAAGGTGATTTAGACGATGCCGAGCGTGCGGGCGGCGAGCTGGCTGCCGGCGCGGATGGCGCCGCGTTGCGCAAGGCGCTCGGCGCCATCGGATATGCCCCCGAGGATTTTTGCGTGCTGGCAAGCGTCGCCGGCGCGGGCGACGGGGCGATCGCGGCGGGCGAGGCCCTGACGTGCGACCTGTTCCGCGAGGCGCTGGAGACCTTAGACCCCGAGGCGGTGCTGCTGCTGGACAACAGTGCGGCCGATGTCATGCGCGAGACCTATGCCGATATGCTTGTGGCAATTGATGACTTTGACACCGCCATGCTCAAGCCCGGCCTGGTCGCCCATGTGCAGGGGCGCCGCGTGCTGGCGCTCGACGGTTTTGCGGCGGCGCTCACCGACAAGGCTGCCAAGCAGCGCATGTGGGCCTACATTAAGCAGCTGACCCCGGCGTCTGCACCGCTGTAGCGAGGCTGGCGGCAGCCCCTACATTACGGCGCGAAGCTCAAACCGGTCGCCGTTAATGCGGAACTGGCAGTTGCCGTTCATGCGCTCGACGGCAAGCTTAATGCTCTTGGTGCCAAAGCCGTGGCCCGCATGCCGGGTCACGGGCGTCGAGCAGTTGCGCCATGCGCTTGTAGGTCACGGGTTTGAGCAGGTAGTCGAAGGCGCGGACCTCGTAGGACTCGAGCGCGAACTCGGGCGATGAGGTCAGAAACACCAAGCGCACGGCGGTATCGGATTGGCGCAGCTCGCGGGCGGTGTCCATGCCGTTGACGAGCGGCATGATCATGTCGAGCATGATAATGTCGGCGCGCGATGCGGCATGGCGTGCCATCAGGTCCTCGCCGCGCGTGACGAGCGCAACATCGACCGCCGTGCCCGTCTCGGTCGACCAACGGTCGAGCATCCGGTGCAGTCTATCTAGAAAAGCGACATCGTCGTCGCAGGCAATAATCTTGAGCATTCGGCCCTCTCAGTAATTCGATTTTGCCATATCGTGAACGCGCCACGGTACGCAACTCGCGCCGATCGGCAGGGTGTCAAAATATGCGGTTGCACAATACCAGGTGGATATATATGTCAATTTGAGCTGGCGTCTGGCGAGGGGCCATTCCGGCCGCCAGCGCCAAGCGATATCGGACATCGCGAAAGTATAGGGATAAGGGGAGATGAACGATGAAGGAGAAGAAGATGGGGATGCGCGCTGTGTTGACTCGTCTGCTGAGCATCGCCACCGTGGCATGCGCACTCGTGGCGACGCCAGCGGTGGCCAGCGCCGAAACGCAGATCATGCCAGACGGGGTGAAGGCGGAGGTGCTGCCGCTTACGCAGGCCAACAACGAACCCATCCAAATCTCCGAGCCGGGCAGTTACGCACTTAAGACGGCTGAGGGTGAGGTCACGCCATCTTCGGATTGCACCATCGACGCGCCGGATGCGCTTCGGATTAATCCTGTGAGGATCTACATCGATGGTACGGTCTACGCGAACGATAAGATTAACTGGCGGGTTGAGCAAACTTGATAGCTGTTCAACATCAAACAGGGTAGCAATATGCCCTCAATGCTGCACGAAGCGCCCGCTGCAACATAAACGGCGGCGATGACCTGTGTCAAGTTTTCGGACACGGAAGCTCGAGGAGCTACGCGGCCATGGGAAGGCCCTCTTTGGCCGGCCTGGTCCGTCCGAAGAACGACTCCATGGCCCGCGCCGGTCCCTGGTGGCCGATGGCGGTTCTCGACCTTCGGGTCGGGCTGGCCGGAAAGCCCCCGCCCGCGCTTTATTGCCCATCGGTTGACCGTCTTGGAATCGAGGCCCACTTCCCTGCGGCATCCCGAGATCGGCCTTCCTGTCGAGATCACGTAGCCGGCGGTCTTGCGCTCGAATTCGTCGGTGTACCTGGCGGCCGGATCGGCCATGTCTGCTGTCTCTCGTCGTCGCGTTACATTCTAGATGATTTGCCCTCTGGCATGCGTGTCCGAAACGATGATACAGGTCCCTGCCCGGCTGCTCCGGGGGCTGCGGAGCTGGTGGCGCGTCGAAACTCAGGAGCGGGGCGCTGTACTGGAGCGCACAGCGGATTCTGCCAAAACTCTCGCTGCGACCATAGCCTTCCAAAAGTTAGTCAACTCTATCTTTTCTTGACCAAACGGGACATACCTGACCAAATGGGCTAGAGAGTAGCCGAGAAGCACATCATACTCGCAAAGAGTAAACCAACTCTAACTAAGGAGCGAGCTATGTCAGGAACCCCTTCCGCCTCCCGTGGTCTCAAAGGACGAGACCTCATCACCGTCGGCATCTTCACCGCGCTCTACTTCGTCATCAACTTCCTCTTCATGCTGCTCGGCGGCCTGCATCCCTACCTTTGGGTATTCATGCCCGCCATCGACGCCCTGTTCGCCGGCATCCCGTTCATGCTCGCCTGCGCGAAGGTGCCAAAGTTCGGGACCGTCCTCATCATCGGAATGGTCCCCTCGCTCGTCTACTTCATCACCGGGATGTTCACGTCCCTCATCCTCGGCCTCATGCTCGCTTCGTGCGTCGTCGCCGAGATCATCCGTGCCGCGACGCGCTATGAGAGCTTCGCGGGCAACGCCGTCGCCTACGCCGTGTTCGGTTTCGGCATGTGCGGAAGCCCGCTGCCCCTGTGGGTCTTCCACGACTCGTTCGTCGCGCAAATCGCCGGGCAGGGCATGGGGGTCGATTACCTCGCGACGCTCGAGACGGCGGCAAACCCAGGCATGCTCGTTGCCATGTTCGCAGCGACTTTCGTCGCGGGACTCATCGGCGCCCACATCGCCCGCGGGATGTTCAAGAAGCACTTCGTGAAAGCTGGCCTGGCGTAATGCGGACGTCCGAAACTGATGCCCGTCGCATCCTCGGTGTTCGCAAGGGGAGGGGTCTCATAGATCCAGACCCGCGCACGCTCATGGGGGTGCTCGTCGCCGTGTCGGTAACGGCCTTCATGGGCAAATCCATCGAATCCGAGCTCCTACTCGTCCTCATGGTCTCTGTCCTGCAGGTGCTCTGCGGCCATGTTCGCATGGCGGTCGGCTTCGCGGTCCTATATGCCGCGCTGTGGGCGGTGCTCAACGTTGTGCTTCCCGGCGTCGGCGGGGTGGCGGCGACGATGTTCACCATCAGCCTCACGTTCGCACGCAAGATCTACCTTTGCCTCATGGTGGGCACCCTGCTTGTGAGGGACAACACCGTACACCGCATCGCCTCGGCGCTCGCGAAGCTGCGCGTGCCCCAGGCGGTCCTCATCCCCCTGACCGTCACCATGCGCTACTTCCCAACGCTTAAGGAGGAGGCGGCGCACATCCGGGATGCCATGGCACTCCGCGACATCCCGGCGGCAAGTCGCCTCGAATGCTTCGCGGTGCCCCTCGTCATGTCCGCGACCTCCACGGCTGAGGAGCTCTCTCGCGCCGCAACGTGCCGGGGGATCGAGAACCCCTCCCCGTCCACGGATACGGAGAGGCTTTCCATGCGCGCATCGGACTGGGCGATCCTCTCGGCGGCAGCGGCGGCGGTGGCCGCGGTTGCCTTGTGGGGAGGTGCTGTCTGATGGAGAGGGTTTCGCATGCGTCCCGAAGACCGCTCGGCGAGCCCGTCGTGAGGCTCGAGGCCGTCTCCTGCGAGGCGGCAGGGGGCAAGAAGATTCTGGACGGAATCGACCTTGAGGTCCGAAGGGGCGAATGCCTGATGCTCGTCGGACGCTCGGGATCGGGCAAGACGACCATCACGAAATGCATCAACGGCCTGATCCCGTCGTTCGAGCCGGGCATCGAGATGACCGGCTCGGTCTCCGTCTGCGGGCTCGATCCCAGCCGCTGCGAGATGTACGAGCTCGCCGAACGCGTCGGAAGCGTGTTCCAGAACCCGAAGAGCCAGTTCTTCAACCTCACGTCCAACGACGAGCTCGCCTTCGGTCTCGAGTCGCGCGGGGCCCCCGTATCGGAGATCGAGGCACGGATAAGAACCACCGTGGAAGCCCTGGACGCCCGCAGGCTGCTGGGGCGCAACGTCACCGAGATGAGCGGCGGAGAGCGCCAGAGCCTCGTCTTCGCCTCCGTTGACGTGGCGAGGCCCGACGTGTACGTGCTCGACGAGCCCACCGCGAACCTCGACACGACCGCCGTGCAGAGGCTGCATGACGAGGTCCGCTCCGTCATCGCGGAGGGCAGGACCGTCATCATCGCCGAGCACCGGCTCTATTTCGCCTCGGACCTCATCGACCGCGCCATTCTCGTCGAGGGCGGCCGCATAGTCCGCGAGTTCTCGCCGGAAGAGCTCCTGGGGCTCTCCTCGGAAGAGCGGGAGGGGATGGGGCTCCGCGCCGTCGGCGCGGGAGATGCTCTCGACGTGCGCGTGCCGCGCGCGGCGATGGACAACCGGACGGAGGCTGGCCTCACGCTGGACGACTACACCGTGGTTCGGGGGGACGGGGCGGTGTTCGCCCCGCTGGGCGTGACGGTTCCTGCCGGCGGTGTGCTGGGCGTCCTGGGCGAGAACGGCACGGGGAAGAGCACGCTGCTCCGGGGGATCGCCGGCCTCGAGCGCAAGGACGCGGGCCGCGTCCTCGTCGGAGGGAAGCAGGTCGCGCGCCGCGCCCGGAGGTGTCTCGTCTCGCTCGTGATGCAAGACGTCAACAACCAGCTCTTCAGCGACAGCGTCTGGAACGAGTGCATGCTCTCGCTGGGCGGCAGAGAGGAGGGGGAAGCCAAGGAGAGGGCAGAGGCGACGCTTGCCTCGCTCGACCTTCTCGGTGCGCGGGGTGTGCACCCCATGGCCCTGTCCGGCGGGCAGAAGCAGCGGCTCGCCGTGGCGTGCGCGCTCCTTTCTGAGAGAAGGCTGATCCTTTTGGACGAGCCAACGAGCGGGCTCGACCTCGACCACATGAAACAGGTAGCGAAGCTGGTTCGCGACCTGTCGGATAAGGGGGCAACCGTAGTCCTCGTCACCCACGACCGAGAATTCCTGAACCGCTGCTGTGACAGCGCGCTGGAGCTCACGCGCGCCGGGTAGGATGGTGTGAGGAGGTGGATCGTGGACATTCCGTCGGACATTTTTTCTAGCAGGGGGCTGCTGCCTGCGAGGGTGCTCGGGGATGCGCCGGAGCGCGCCATCGAGGGCGAGGTTCGGATCGACATCAACGGGGACTCGGGCCTGCTCGAGATCGAGACCGAGTCGGGTGCCGGCTCGATGACGCTTGCCGAGCCGCTTCCCGGGATAATGATCTCGTTCAACGACTTCCATATGGAGCGCTGCGTCTCAGGGTTCTCCACCTCGGCAGAGGTCCTTTGCGTCGACTGGTGCGAGGAGGGGCGCCTCGAGCAGCCCATGGCGGGCGGGTCGTGCGCCTACGTTGCAGCCGGGGACATCAAGGTCGACGACAGATCGAACCATTCCGGGGAGTTCCTGCTTCCCACGGGAAGATACCGAGGCGTCACGGTCACCTACGAGGTCGAGCGTGCCCAGAGGTCAATCCTCCGGGCGTTCGAGGGGTTTCCCGTCGACCTGCGCAGGCTTCGTCGCAGATACTGCTTCGACGGGACTCCGTTCCTGCTCCACCGCTGCGAAGGAGCCGCGCACATATTCTCGGAGCTCAGCGTGACCCCGGAAAGAATCCGGAAGAGCTACTGCCAGATCAAGGCGCTCGAGCTCCTGCTGCTGCTCCACGTGCTCGACCCGCTCCCGGCAAACGGCATGGCGTACTTCCCGAAATCGCAGGTTGCTCGGGTCAAGCAAGTGAGGGACAACATCGCGAGCGACCTATCCTCGACGGTGACCGTCGAGGAGGCGGCAAGCCTCGCGCACATGCCGCTCACGACGTTCAAGGCGTGCTTCAAGGGCGTGTACGGATCCTCTCCCGCCGCGTACTTTCGGCGCCTCAAGATGGATCTCGCGGCTCAACTCCTCAGGGAGTCCGAGATGAAGGTGGCAGACATCGGGGCCGCGGTGGGCTATGACAGCCCGTCCAAGTTCTCCGCCGCCTTCAAGTCAGCGTGGGGCGTCTCTCCCGCCGGCTATCGCCGCTCATTGCGGTAGGCGCCGCTGTTTCCGACCATCTGGGCGAGCGTCGCCCAGATGGAGCTGAACCCCCTCCCACTCTGCCCAATAATAAGCCTAAGTTAACTTCTATTGCCCGGTCATACGGGCAGGACGGGGATGTGATGCTATGGCTGGAACCGGCAGACACAGGGGCGAAGGGGGACGTTCCTGGCTGGGGACGCTCCTCTCGTACTCCGGGAGATGCAAAGGAAAGATGGCGCTATCGCTCGCCGCGTCGATAGCGAGCGTCGGGACGGGATTCGTCCCCTTCTATGCGGTGTTCCGCATCGTAGAGGCGGCCATGGAGGGGCGGCTCACGTTCGAGATTGCAGCCCCCTGGCTCTGCCTGGCCGCGGGATCGTATGTCGCAAGCAAGGCTCTCTTCGGCATTTCGACGCTCCTGTCCCACGTCTCCGCCTACACCATCCTTGAGATGCTACGCCGGGACTTCATCGAAAAGCTGATGAGGGCGTCGCTCGGCACCGTTCAGGAAAAAAACATCGGTCAGATAAAGAACGTTTTCCTCGACAGGATCGAGGGGATCGAGGTCCCGCTCGCCCATATGATCCCCGAGCTTTCTGGGTCGACGCTCCTCGCCCTGGGGCTCGCGGCGTGGCTCGTGGCCATCGACTGGCGCATGGCGGCGGTCTGCCTCGTGTCCGTGCCCATAGGGCTTGGCATATTCGCGTCGAGCCTGAAGGAGTTCAACGCCAGGTACGCGGCGTACATGGCCGAGAGCAACCACGTGAACAGCGTGATCGTCGAGTACATCGAGGGCATCCAGGTAGTCAAGGCATTCAACCAGGCGAGCGACTCGTATCAGAAGTACGCGGACGCGGTCCGCAGCTTCAAGGACTACACAATGGGTTGGTTCCGATCGACGTGGGTCGGAATGAACCTCATGGCAAGCATCATGCCGACGACGCTCCTGGGCGTGCTGCCCGTCGGTCTTTGGATGTACTTCGCGGGAGCGCTCGGTCCGTCGCAATTCGCGATGTGCGTGATTTTGGCGCTTGCCGTCGTTGACCCGATTATGAGGTTCACCTCATTCGTCAACGGGGTGAAGTCCATGGAGTATGCCGTCGCGGACACGAAAGAGTTCCTCGACCTGCCCGAGCTCTCCGATCCCGCCGAGCGGGCGCTACCGCTCGATGCGTCGATCGAGATGAAAGATGTGAGGTTTGCCTACGACGAGGGCGACGATGTTCTCCATGGGGTGTCCCTCGCGATCCCGCAGGGCTCGTTCACCGCTCTGGTGGGCCCTTCTGGCTCGGGCAAGTCGACCATCGCCCGTCTTGTCGCGCGCCATTGGGACGTCTGCGGCGGGTCGGTCTCCGTGGGCGGCGTGGATGTCCGCGAGATGCCCCTCGACCAGCTGTCCGAACTCGTGAGCTTCGTCGCCCAAGACAACTACCTCTTCGATGCCACGATCCGGGAGAACATCCGTCTCGGTCGACCGCAGGCGACGGACGAGGAGGTCGCCGAGGCCGCCAGGGCTGCTTGCTGCGACGAGTTCGTGTCGAAGCTCCCGCAAGGCTATGACGCGCAAGCCGGTGCGGCTGGCGGCGCCCTTTCCGGTGGGGAGCGCCAGCGTATCTCGATAGCCCGCGCGATCCTCAAAGACGCGCCGATCGTCCTGCTCGACGAGGCCACCGCGTTCACCGATCCAGAGAACGAGGATAAGATCCAGCGCTCCATCGCGAAACTCTCGGCCGGAAAGACGCTTGTGGTCATAGCCCATCGGCTCTCGACGATCACGGCTGCAGACAACATCATCGTTATCGACAAGGGCTCGATCGTCGACCAAGGGACCCATGACGACCTTCTCGCAAAATGCCCGCTCTACGAGCGCATGTGGAGAGCGCACATCGGAACAAGGGACTGGGCGGCTGGATCGAATGACCGGAAAGGGGGCTCCCGATGATCAAGGCTCTCATGAGAATCGTCCGCTGGACCGGCCCTTACAAGAAAAGACTCATCCTAGGCTGCGTCTGCTCGTTCTTCATGACGTGGGCAACGGCCACGCCCGTGATGCTCGCGGCCTGGCTACTCGCCCGTATTGCGGAGGATGCGCGCGGCATCCAGGAGCTCGACCCGTCGTGGGTCTGGTGGTCGCTTCTGGCGCTCATCGCCTGCATAGGCTTGCGCTTCATCCTGACATACGGGAAGAACCGGTTGCAGGAGTCAATCGGATACGAGGTGGCGCTTGAGGATCGTATCAAAATCGGTAACATCTTGAAGCGCGTCCCACTCGGCTATTTCGACGAGGTCAAGACGGGCGACATACTGGTGACGGCGACCACGGAACTGGGCATCTTGGAGCTTCAGGGCATGAAGATGGTCGACGCAGTGATCAACGGCTACGTAAACCTTGCCGCAGTTGTGGCGTTCCTCTTCATTCTCGAGCCGATGGCCGGATTTGCCGCCCTCGCCGGCACCGTCGTATCCTGCCTCGCACTCACGGCGATGAATAGGGTCTCGAAGCGCCTGACGCCGAGGGCGCATGCGGAGACCGAACAACTCGCTGGGGATATCGTCGAGTACGTCCGGGGGCTCGGAACGGCGAAGTCGTACGGCCATGGAGGGGCCGCGATGCGGCCCCTCCTGGCAACGATAAGGAGGCTGAAGGAGGCACGCATCGCGATCGAGTTCGGCTTCACGCCTCGCAATCTCATCCACCTCGTTGCGTTCAAGTTGGCGAGCGTCGGTGTCGTGGGGTCAGCCGTGTGGGGATATGCGAACGGCGGCATCGAGCTTTGGATGCTCCTTGCCCTCTGCGCATTCTCGTTCACCGTGTTTTCCGGCGTCGAGCGCGTGAACGATTCCGCCCACATGCTTGGCGATCTCGATGACATCATGAACCGTATCGACGCCATAGAGAACGCCCCCTACATCGATTCCGACGGCCGAGACGTCTCCCTTACTGAGCATGGTATCGAGCTGCGAGGCGTCTCGTTCTCGTACGGTCGCGAATCGGGCACGAAGGTACTGTCGGACGTGTCGTGCAACATTCCGGAGAAGACGACGTGCGCCATCGTGGGCCCGAGCGGATCGGGCAAGACGACGATAGCCAACCTCATGATGCGCTTCTGGGATGTCGACGAGGGCTCGATCCTTGTCGGGGAGCATGACGTGCGAGAGTTGACCTGCGATAGCCTTCTGAGGAACTTCTCGGCGGTTTTCCAGAACGTCTACCTGTTCAACGACACCATCGAGAACAACATTCGCTTCGGGCGCCCGGGCGCTACGCACGAAGAGGTCGTCGAGGCGGCGCGCAGGGCGCGAGTCGACGAGTTCGTCCGCGAGCTTCCGGATGGTTACGAAACCTTGGTGGGCGAGGCCGGAGGCGCCCTCTCCGGTGGCCAAAAGCAGCGTATCTCCATCGCCAGGGCACTGCTCAAGGACGCCCCGATCGTGATCCTCGACGAGGCGACGGCGAGCATCGACCCAGAGAACGAGTCCCTCATACAGGGAGCGTTTTCCGAGCTCACGCGGGGGAAGACAGTGGTTGTCATTGCCCACCGCCTCGCAACCATAGAGAGCGCCGACCAGATTCTCGTCGTCGAGGGCGGCAGGATCGTGCAGCGCGGCACGCACGAGGAGCTACTCGGTCAGGAAGGGACGTATCGCCGGTTCGTCGAGATTCGTGGTCGCGTGGAGGGCTGGCGCATAGGCGAGGAGGCCGTCGCCAACATGATGGCGCGCAGCGGGACGAGAACGGATGCGGGGCCGATCAACAGCATGCCGACGGGAAGGCAGTCGGCATAGATGGTGCTCGCCAGGCCGAACACCCTTCCGCGCATAGCCGAGTCGGCGTCCGCCTCCGCCCTCGAGGAGATGACGCGCGACGAGGTCGCCGCCCGGGAGGTCAGGATCACCAACCAGCGCATACGGTCGTCGGGGTTCCCCTACGTCAAGGGGCTGGCGGACTTCGACTGGGACTTCCAGCCGTCGGTCCCGCGCGCCGAGATCGACGAGCTCGGCTACCTCGACGTCGGCAGCGCGGGCGAGGACCTGCTGTTCCGGCTGATATCGACGCGCTGCGAGCAGCGCTCGACGATCATCACCGCCGACGTGGGGATCGGCGGCTGGGGCAGGATGTTCGGGGACGACGTGGCGGCGAGCGCGATCGCGGACAGGGTGTGCCGCCACTGCCACCTGGTCAAGATAACCGGCAGGTCCTACAGGCTGAAGGACCTGCCGAGGGACGGGCCCGTCAGGCCGTGACCGGAATCGGTGATAATACGTTGGCGCAGCCGGTGAAATCGCCTTTGCGCGAACGGCGCGCCTATTTGGCGAACCTGGTGAAAAATAGATTGACGCTAGCAGCTGGCGCCGCGGCATCCCCGCCGCCGAGCTCGCCCGGCGTGTGGGCGTCGACGGGAAGCCCTGTGGCGCGTCCTCAACGGGGAGCGCGCCATGCGCGCCGACGAGTTCGTGCGGCTGTGCGCCGAGCTCGAGGTGGGGCTCGGCAGGTTCCTTCCCGCCCTCCCATCACAGGTCCCTCACCGAGCTCCCGACCTTGAGCGAGTAGTGGACGCACAGGTTGCCGACATCAGAGCGTAACACTGAAACACGTCTAACGTCACGTGTCCGCCTTATCGATGGGCGAGCTCACTGCGGTACTCGCTCGGAAGCATACCCGTTTCTCGCTGGAATACCTTCGAGAACCGACCTGCGCAGGTGTAGCCGACCGCCCGGGCGACCTGCGCGATCGTGAGGTCGGGCTGTCGCAGAAGCGACTCCGCCATGCTCGCGCGTCGGCGCTGAACGTACGCGGTGAGAGTCAGTCCGGTTTCGATTCGGAAGCTCTCCTTGAACTTGGTGGGGCTCATGCATGCTGCGCGGGCGAGGTCGGACACGAGCAGATTGCGCGCGGCATGATCGTCGATGTAGGCGACGACGGAGCGGATTCTCCGAGCGTCCTCTTCGGAAAGCCTCGCGCGGGGCCTCTGGCGGGAGGTGCGGGTGCGTTCCACGAGCAATCCGAGCGCCTCGAGCACCTTTCCTTCGTAGAACAGCTGGGACTTGCCCTCGTCGCCCGGGTGGGGATAGAGGCTTGCAAGCAGGGCTCTCATCTCCGGGAACGCATGCATGTCGTTCACGGAGAGAAACGCGTCGCGCACGTTTTCGAACTGCCCCTCGTATTCGGCTTCCAGGTATTCCGTCGACATACGGGGCGTGACCTCGATTCCGATGGCGTGGACGGGCACTCCTCCGTGAACGAGCCCTCGCCAGCCACCCTGGTCGCTGTAAAATCCCCAGAGTGCCTTGGCGCGCAGCTTGCGGTACGGCGTGAGCTCTTCCCCCGAAATCGACTCGTACCAGGTGATCGAAAGGTATTCCGGCAGCTTGAATTCGAGCAGCGCGTCCTTTTCGAGCGTGAAGTCGTGGATGGCGATGCTCCACCGGTCACTCGGCGCGCAGAGATGGTAGTACCCGCGTGCGAATCCGCTGCGGGACGCGTACGACTTCCACAGCGGCCCGAACCCCGCGGGGCGGGTCACTTCGGCGAATCCTGATTGCTCTAGTGTCGCGTCGTGTATGCCGACGAATCCCATGGGTCTGCCTTTTCCTCTAGTAAGTCACAGTTAACAATCATGGTACCAGTCATTCGCCGGATGGGGAGCGGGCGTCGCGACCGGCGACGCGACGATTGGACGCGAACGTGCGACGATCGGACATCGCGGTCAGTGCTCCTCGTCCACCGCCCTTTGCTTGCATAGAGTTAACGATAGCTTACATCTTTCGTTCGTTAGGAGGAAACCTATGCAAAGTGCCTTGATTATCAACTTTATCCGAACACCTCCCACATTCATCCGCACATGTGCGGATGAATGTGGGAACCCGATACCT
>NZ_WWSL01000023.1:0-39522 GCF_009875845.1 Collinsella sp. BIOML-A6 | reverse complement strand
CGGATTCGCGCCTCAGGACTCAGCGCAACGCGTTGCGCTGAGTCCTGAGGCTGTTGCAATGAAAATGACAATCAAGGCCATAGGCTTCTTCTATGCCATTTTTCACTGCCCATTTGATAACGTAATACAGCGCAATTATAATAATAATCGCCGTTCCTGCGCTTATGCCTAATTCATCCCACATGGCTCAATCTTCGTAATTCCGTTTTCATCTCTGATGGCCGCATTGCAGCACGTGCGGCATCGCCTTTGCGCATATTGCTCTTTCGGTTTCGAAACTTTAAAAGATCTTGAGTTTCGAAACCGATAAGGAGCGGATGATGGCTTGGGTAGACCGCAGTACGTATATGGAGTGGCTTTGGGCGCTCGAGGGCACCCGGGGCATCAAGGTGACCACGGGGGTGCGCCGCTCCGGCAAGCCCGAGCTCGTGAAGGCGTTCTCCGCCTCCGTTGCTCGGAAGGACCCGTCCTCCAACAACGTCTACAAGGATTGGCTACACTGATATGGACAGTTCCGTAAGGGGCGCGAGAGACGGGACTCCGGGGAGATCTCCGAGGAGGAGTACCTCGACTGGAAGCGCGGGTTCAGTGGAGCATGAACCTAATCTCTGTCTCTCTTGCTTTTTCTGATTTGTTGAGAAGCCGGCATTTGGGGGCATTTTGGATAGCGAACAGTTCAAACAAGAAGCTGGGAAAATAGAACAAAGCCTGAGTGCCTTGAGAGTCGCCGAGCGCAATGCAGTGATTCCCTTCATGAACGGCGACTTTACCCAATGGGACCTATATCTGGCATCCTCCTCTGAGTATGCGATGAGACTGATAGACGGATTCATCTCCATGCTCGAGTCGAGGAATCTTGTTTGCGTCGCCCAGCTTCTCCGCGCACAGGTTGGAGTCTGCCTGCGGACATTCGCGTTATTCGCCGCCGAAGACCAGGATGACTTTCTCAAGCAGGTGTTTCAAGGTATGCCTGTGAACAAGCTGATAGATTTTTCGGGTGAGAAGATGTTCGATAGAAGACTTCAAGACTTACTCGAGAAGTACGATCCAAAGGTAAAAGATGTATACAAGGTGACGTCTGGATTCGTTCACTTCTCCACTGATATTCTGCCGAGCATGGGTGTGCCTGGGGAGGGCTATGAGGTCGAGTTTAATTTTGGAGCCGAGCCCAACGAGAGAAACAATGCGCCTCTCGTGGAATGCGGCAAGGCGTTCTGCCACTATGTCGACCTGCATCTCCAGATGCTCCATAAGGTGATTGCTTCGGATGAATGGTATGCCGATCGATTCCGTATCGATTCCGATGGCCCTACAGACGAAGCCTCGAAAAGCGAGAAGGTGTAGGTCGAACGCATTGACGCCGCCTTGACAGCATCCCGATAAAATAACGGATGGGAAGTTCTCTGCGAAATGTGCGCCTCTGTATATTCTCGCTAGGAAGCCCCCGACCGATAGGTCGTCGTTGAGTTCAATTTGAGTTCAGTTCGGGTGCCCGAAAATCGCCCAACTCTAATAAGAGGGGAGACGACGGTACACCACGTAGACGAGAGGCTATGGAAGTGCACGATTTGATTACTGAGTGGGAGTAAATTGAGAGGTTGAAGAAACCCAGTGTTTATGCGGGTTTGCTGCGTTTCAAGAGGTCTTTTGATAACAAATTGATAACAGTTGTATAAGTGCCATTATTCTTGTAATCCAGTGGTTTAAAGGTTAGAGAATGATTGACGGGCGGTTGTGCAGCAAATAAATCCATATTGTAAAGCCCTTAGCTGTGGGTATGAAACTCATGGCTAAGGGTTTTGTCGTTTTTTGGAGGTGGTTCTCTTTTTCTTTGGTGCAGGAAGTTCCTCATACATGGACAGGAACAGATTGCAGAGAAATTCTTTGTTGTCAATATCTTCAACTAAGAGCATTTCTTTTGCACCTTCATACGGTAATTCGTAAGTTGCTGTCGGCATGAGAGAGATTGCAGACTGGACGGGTTTTACAAGCAAGTGGTCATCATAGATACCGCCGATGATTTTCCCTCGAAAGTAAAGGATATATTCGCCCATCATTGCTCGGTAGGATATATCGTCTAAGTCTGATAGTTGTTCCAATACAAAGGTTAAATTATCTTTATTTGAAGCCATAATGCACCACCTTATTTGTCTGCTTTCAGTTTATCCGTGAAAGCGTCTACAAGAGCATCGCTGAGTTCCTTTGAGGGAACTTTCGCCCAGCGTTGTGTAGTATCGAACTGTGGATAGTAATAACGTCAGTTATCGTATTCTTCCCTGCTGATTTCCTCGGAAGATAGCTTATCCGCCTGTTCTTTCCAAGCGTGCAGCATTTTCAGCAGCTCATAGGCTTCTTTGCCTTTGCTCTTGTCTACCTTTAAGCAGATCTCTCCGTCTGCTTCGCTGACGGTCAGACCGTAAATATCTTTAAGGGTAAACATTTGCCGTAGCTTGTCTGCACTCTTTGATAAATTGAAATTGGCCAGCCGATTGTCTTCGTTGGCGAGAGGCTGTGCGATTTGGTACTCAAATTGTCCTCACGGGAATTTGGTGGCCGATTTCTGGTACTCATGAGTCCTAAGAACAGGCCTCTAGCTTGCGGTTTGGATTATTCCAACGATAGCTCGTCCTACATCGCCTTCTCATGATCTGGCGCCGCTATTGCCGTGTGGGAATGGCGATTGCTGGGGAAACGACATCGTGGTTTGGCCTACTTTCGGTGGGCTCCGAGCTCGTGGGGCTATACTGAGGAGCATCGAAGATAAAACACAGCGCCCGTCGGGTAGTCGGGCCGCGGGCCCCTGCCAGTAACCTGCCTCCTTGGTTGTCCCTTCTTCGCGTAGCCCTACATAGAAGGAGGTCGCGGCTATGCGAAAGAGTGAGGTCTCATCGACCCTGGCGGTCTATCACGACGGTCAGTTGTGGGTGGGGGTGGTCGAGCGTGTCGAAGACGGCATGATGAGCGTTGCGCGCGTGGTGTTTGGCGCCGAGCCGTCGAATGAAGAGGTCTATACGTGGGCGCTTGAGCGTTGGTCGAACCTGCGCCTGAGTGCGGAGGCGGAGCCTGTTGGGCCACGTGTCGGGCGGCTGCCCGGCAACCCCAAGCGTCGTACCCGCGAGGCGGCGAAGGTGATGCGCCAGCACGGATCATCGACTGCTTCGCAACTTGCGCTCGCTCGCGAGCGGGAGCGCTCGAAGGACGAGTCTCGATCCAAGCGCACAGCGCGCGGAAGGGAAGAGGCACGTGTTCGATGGGAAAAACGTCACGAGAAGAGGCGTCGCAGGCATCGCGGGAAGTAAACGGTTCCTGTCTCTGCCCGCGGAACGTGGTTGGTCTGCCTGGATGAGTGGCAGGTGGGGCCAGCAGCAGGACTCTCGAGTAAGCTCGCATAATTTGCTCTGTTAATGCGAGGATTGAAAAATCACATTGCCCCATGCTTGTTTTCGGAAGGATGGTGACCCTATGGGCTGGATAGAAGGGTTGAATGCCTCTGTGGACTACATAGAGGAGCAACTTGATGGCGATGTCGATATTGCGCGCGCGGCGTCTTTTGCGTCTTGCACCGAAGGGCAGTTCCGGAGGATCTTTTCCTATCTTGCGGGGATGGGGCTGGCGGAGTACGTGCGCAAACGTCGTTTGTCGTGCGCTGCGCTCGATCTGTCTAGGGGCGAGCGCGTGCTCGATGTGGCAGTGCGGTATGGCTACTCTTCGCCAACGGCGTTCAATCGAGCATTTCAAGAGGTCTTAGGCATGTCTCCCAGTGAGGCGAGGTGCCCCGGCGCCCCTCTTCTCGTCTTCCCGCGGTGCACGTTTGCCCTTACCGTTACGGGTGCGGAGCCCTTGCCGTGGAGGGTTGTGCCCCAGCAGGGGGTGCGCCTTGTGGGAATATCCGCACCCTGTGGAGCTGCTCAAGGTAATCCGCTGGTTCAAATGTCCTCTTCAGGCAGAGAGAGCTTGAGCAATCTTTGGGAGAGAGCTTCGCAGGATGGGGTTATCGAACGGCTTGTCGCGCTGGCGGATGGGTCGGGGCCTCAAGGAATCCTCGGGGTCAACGTGTCAAAGGACGATGGTCAAAGCTACCAGATAGCCGTCGCGTCGTCACGTGAGGCGCCGGTATGGGCGGATGAGATGCATGTTCCATCTGGTCTTTGGGCCGTGTTCGATTGTACGGGCCCTTGCGACACGGCGACGGCGGAGTGCTATCGCAGGATCTACTCCGAGTGGTTGCCCTCGTCAGGATACAAGCTATCGGGAGACGTGAGCATCGAGGTGTATCCGCAAGGAGAATTCTCGTCCGCGTCATATCGCAGCGAGATATGGGTGCCCATCTCGAAGCGGTTCGGTGCATAGCCATCCTTCCTTCTGTTTGTTGCGGGCTGACCGCGTGGTTCGTCCATAAGGACGAGGAGAAGGAGAAATACAACAATGAAAGAACCCTGCGCCGGTGAGGTCCATCAATCTGTTGGCGGGTTGATGATGGCGGGACTCATGCTCACTTTGTTCATAGCTGCGCTTGATTCCACCGTGGTGGCAACGGCGCTGCCAACGATTTCGGCTGCCTTAGGTGGGGCGGAGCATTATGCCTGGCCTCTGACTGCATATCTTGCTTCAAGCACTGTGTCCACGCTCCTATGCGGCGGCCTTGCGTTTCATTTCGGTTTGAAGCGAACGTATGCGTTCGGCCTGACTCTCTTTGCCATAGCGTCTGCGTTGTGTGCCGCGGCTCCCACCATTGAGGCGCTTGCCGCGCTTCGCTTGCTTCAGGGTATTGGCGGCGGCTTGCTAGAAGCCGGCGTCTTCATAGCCGCCGCAGTGATGCTGCCACCGCGCGATAGGGGTCCCTATCTTGGGACAGCGTCCGCAATGTACGGTGTGGCGAGCGTAATAGGACCCGTGATTGGAGGGGCCGTTGCCCAAGGGCTGTCCTGGCATGTCATATTCGTTGTGAACATTCCGATCGCGATTGTTGCGCTTGCGCTATCGTCAAGTAGTCTGTCAGGTAGGGGCGAAAGGTCCCGTGCAACGCAATTCGATGCGGCGGGAAGCGCGCTAGCATCGTTGAGCGTATTAAGCCTCGTTGCCCTGTTCAGTTTGGCGGGCGGCGCGTTCCCCTTGGTATCTCTTCGGGCAGCCGCTCTTATAGTGCTATTTGTTATCCTCACGTTTGCCCTGTACAGGGTTGAGGCTGCTGCGAGTGCTCCCGTGATTCCCATGGGACTGTTCGGCCGCCCTAGGGTTGTCGCAGGATTCATCTCGGGCTTCTGCGTGCAGTTTGCGCTCATGGCGGGCGTGACGTATCTGCCGCGGCTTTTGCAGGAATCGATGGGTATCGCCGCCGCCTTATCGGGCGCGGCGCTCATTCCCATGACGCTTGCCCTCATGCTTGGGAGCAACGTATCGGGCGTCCTGTTCAGGAAGAGCGGTAGACTTCGGGCGATCGCGCTGACATCTTCGTCTTTGGTCTTAGCCGCTGCCGCAGCGTTCATTGTTCGGGCGCAAGGCTTGACCGCGCCCTCTGTTACATTGATCGCTACGGCGCTTGGTCTGGGCGTTGGCGTGGGAATGCCGGTTTCCAATCTATCGGCGCAGACGGGGGCAGATGCCCGCGACGCTGGCAAGGCAACATCCACGGCGATGTTCTTTAGGGGGTTTGGCGGAACCGTATCCACCGCTGTGTGCGGAATGCTTGCCCCTACCGCATCCCCTGTCGGTACCGCATGGACGTTTTGCGCCGTGCTTGCGTCTGCGGTGGTGGGCATTGCTGTGTCGCTATCTATTGCAAGAAGAATCTCGTCCTAAATGATTCCAAGGTGATGCTTGTACCAGCGCCTAGGTGCGGCATTATTGGTTGAATTTCGGCGTTGCTCTTTTTGCAAGAATTTTATTCGCTCCATCTGCGCAGATTGGGCAAGATTGCCCCCAATAGCGACGCGCACTCGTCCACGGACCAGTCCATGTTCTGGGCCATGCGCGGCGCGCAGTCCTCAATCATCTCTTCCATGGTGGTCTCGTAGGTATACGCGCCCTGGTCGTAGCACCAGCGGCAGAAGTCTTCGGTTTCGGTGCCGTCCGCTTCGTGTCCATGCTGGTCGGGACCGGTGAACATCATGCCGCAGCTTTGGCAGTAGTGCTCGGGCATGTCGAGCAGGCGCGTCACAGGGACGTCGAGCTCGCACGCGATGAGCTTGATCATGTCGATGCTGGGCTCGGTCGCGCCGGTCTCCCAGCGGCTGACTGCCTGGCGCGTGATGTGGAGGCGCGCTGCGAGTTCTTCTTGGGTGAGGCCGCGTTCGCGTCGGGCTTGAGTCAGGGCGTCTTTAAGCAGGATCATGGCGGATCTCCTCTGATTGGGGCGTGGACGGCGGGGTTTTGTCCTGTCGCTTGCCCGTGATTATCCTGCATCGCCCCTTGCTGGTCGAGCAACGGGTTGTTGCTTGGAAGAGGGGTGGGGGTCCAATTCCGGTGCTATGCTTTTCTTCTCGTGGCGATAGCCGCTGCGATGGCGACGAGCAGGACGATGGGCGCGATCCGCACAAAGACCCATTCGAACCCGTGGAGCAACGTTGCGGCAGCCGCGTATTCCGGATTGGAGAAATCCCATTCGAGATACGAGCCCCCGATCGCTGCCAACGCGAGGAGGACAAGTGCCGTGACAGCGGCGATAGCGATGCAAAGGGCGTGCAGCACACGTCGCTTGGATTCCTGCGCTCGTGCGAACTGGTCGTTCAGCACCTCGAGTTTTTCGGAGAGCGCCTGTATGCCTTCGGGCTCGGATGCGGGGACGGTCTTGCCCAGCAGTGTGCTCACCGGGGTGTCGAGCACCTCTGCGATGGCGACGAGCATCTCCGCATCGGGCACGGAGAGCCCGCGTTCCCATTTAGATACCGTCCGCCTCACTACGTTCAACTTGAGCGCGAGTTCTTCTTGCGAAAGGCCCTTCGATTTCCTGAGGGCTTGGATGTTCTCGTTCAGCATGGGTGGATCCTTTATCTCGCCTGGTTCCTACGTTACCGCAATGTTGTCCTCAGATGGTCCGTTGCCGCAAGCAACAGGTTGTAACATGGGTGAGGACTGTTTGAGTTCGCATGGGATACAAGCTGCTGAAACTCGATATGAAGATGTTCGATTGCCCTTGTGCGCAGTTTTCGAAATCAGGGCTAGGTCCTTCGTTTTTTAAAAATGATTGACCTGCCTTTACGGAGGGGCTTGCGAGCGCCTATGGCATACAGTCCGAGGCGCTCCATTTTTATGATTTCAACGATACTGACCTGATTGCTTAGGCTTTTTTCAATTTGCCGCGACATATGGGTTCGAGCCTGTTGCAAACGAGCGCTATTCCGCGCTCAAGCCGACTTTGTCTTTCATGAAGTCTTTTCTAAAGAAGTGGGCCGCTCGGTATGCTCAGATTGAGAGTGACTCCGATCGGGATGACTATGAAAGATGGAAGGACAGCTTTGCAGCAGGCTTTGATCCGTCCCAGTTTCCCCTTTGATACGAATATGATCCGCGAGAGTCCTAGGTGCCGATTAAGCCTTGGCAAAATAGGATGCAGTCCAAGAAGCTGCCCGAGCCAAGGGCGCGGTGTACCCCTGCAAAGACCCAGCTGGATTTGGCCTGAGAGGCTGATCTCTCCCTCGCAACACTACGTTCGGATGAGCAGGGGGCTAGAGAGCAAAAATATGCGGCGCTTCAAAAACTGTCCAGTGCTCTTGAGGTGAAGAGGGGAGCGCTTGTATTTACCGATTTCGGAAGTCCTGTTCAAGCTGCTCATGTGTTATTTCAGCTCTCGGCTTCATATGGATTGATTCCGGTTCAGCTGGAAGAGGGGTCGGAGCTTCTAGCGAGAGCGCCTGTTCCCAACTCTTTTCTTTTTGAATGGGAGAAGAGGTACGAAACGCGCGTGAAGCAGGCCGATGACTACGACGAATTACTTGATTAGTTCGACTATTTCGAGCACGATAAGTCCGATGACTATGTCGAGAAGTTCCGTCAGCATGCGGCACGCCAACCGAATGGCTCACTGCTTATTGACGGCCATGTCTATAGCGATTTCTGTCTTTTCGACGATCGCTTCAAGAGGGGCTATGCGCTTGCTTAGCAAGTGCTTCTACCATTGACGAGTCGGAACATATTGCTTTGGGACAGGCTGTTGGGAAGGGAGAGGATATGAATAAAGAAGCGAAATTGGGCGATGGAGTCGCCAATGAGTTAAGGGAAGAAATCAATCGCGAGCTGTCTTCGACGGCTAAGAGTTTCATTCGAATCCTGTTTGCATACCTTAACGATTAAGTTCAGGGTATCGATTTTGATGATCTTCTAGGAAAACTGAGCAAGAAAGACGAGGACGAGATTATGTCCCTTTGGTCTTCTCAGCTCGTAGAAGAAGGCCTAGTGCCAAGTGGGTATGGCGGCTTGCCGATTGATTTACTTATTGAAAATCTGCATCAAACGGGCTATGTAGACGGCCTCTATAGCGGGTACGTTCTTGCAATGATCTCGTTGGTAGATAACAATGCGCCTCGCGAGCCGATTGCTTCTGTAAAAAAATGATCTTTTTCCTAAGCCTATAGCATTGCGCTATAGAGATTGCCATGAGTTGGTTTCGCGCCTTGATGATGAAAAATACCGCTGGGTCAAATGCCTGACGAGGGATGATCCAGCTGATTAAAGATCTCGAATTAACTTTTTCGTTTTATGCGTGAAGACCAAATGAGTATCAAACGGCGATGAAAGAACGCCTGATGGAACGGGCCAAGGCAATACGAGCGCCCTATCTACCTGCTGTGCTCATTATCGAGTGGGAATAGCAGGAACTGGCTTCTGAACTCGCGTTTTGGTGCTGTCGAGTACCGCCTGATACTGTTTCGGCATCGCCGCAGAGCAAAGCCACCAGCGACATTGGCGAGTACATTCGATTATCGAGCCTCCGTTCCCGTGCTGGGACGGAGGCTTTTGCTTTGCCGTTTTATTCCCTGTTACCTGCGATTTCGCTATTAACTCCTCGTGTTTCAAGACAGTAAGGTACGGGGCGGTATTCGGGGGAACGAGGGCAAGGCTTTATCCCGAGTGAGTAGACGCGCGGAATTTGTCCCCGAGGGAAACGGGGTCGTTTCTGGGTCCGTGAAACTCGAATCGATCCCAATGGGCGTGTCAGCGGTCTCCGTATGGCGTTTTCCTAGATGGTTAATGTGGAGTAAAGCGTGGCGCGGCGTCGCCACCCGTCTGCACCGCCCGCTCGCGCGTCTCCGGTAAGCGTTCCGTAAACGCTTCTCGGTGCTCTTTTCGCCCGTGGCTCACGTCCTCTATGATTAATGTGAAATGATCTCGTCCGAGAGGTTGGGGCTGCCGTGGACATGCTGATGGGACTCGTCACAAGCGTCTTGCTCACAGCTCTCTGTCTGGTCGTGCTCGTGGGAGACATCAAAGGCTTTCTGCTCGACCGCAAGCTCCGGGTCCGGGGTTACACGCGGCTCCGTTACGTCTTCCAAAGACTCGTGCATGACGAGGATGGGACCCTCCGCTGGCGCGAGGAGAACCCGAGGCAGTGGCGCTGCGCGACAACGGGCGATCCGGAGCATGACGACTCGCTGTTCTTGGGCACGCCGGTATACGTGTGCGAGCAGACGGGTGAGGAAGTTGTCCTGCGGGACACCTTGCAGCCGAGTTGGGCGACTTGGGGGGGGATGATTTGTACAGCTGCGGGCCGGAGTACCCGCTCATCGACTACCTCGCGCCCGACGGGACGCTGTTCTTCGGCGAGCCGAAGATTCCGGAGACGATCAATCCGCGCATGGACGCACTGCTCGCGATGCTTCTACCGTTCTTCGTCTTCGGGATCGTCGAAACCGGTGCGGCCGTGCTGGGTGACCTTCTGGGGTGATGGGCGCTCTCTCGGAGGCGGGGGCGCAGATCGCCCGCACGCGCCTGCCGGGGTGGCTCTCCGAGTTCGTGCTCGCCTGCGTGGGCCTGCGTGAGTACGTGGCCCTCATGAGCGCCCTCACGGGCGGCCTCCGGGAGTAGCGGCGCCTGCTTGCTGTTACGGGACAATCTCTGCCCGGTTGGTAGGGACTCCTTTGCCCGCGGACATCCGGAACGATATGTGCCGGGACAACGGCGTTCCCGAGTCGATGTGGTGCCAGATGGCCATGACCTCCTTGCACAGGCCTCACCTCGTTTTGTACATGTCCGTGCGAAGCGATAGGACAATCCCCTCAGGTATCTGCCCATTCGCCTTGCCTGGCATGCCTTACGCGGCGCCGACCAGGTACGTCAGGGTCTCCCGAAGGCTCGTGTCGTCCACCATCCACGTGCCGTCATTGCCTTTGGAGAGCCAAGCGCTCAGGTAGCCATCGTCTCTTACCGCGGCTTTCGAGAGCGCCTCGTTGAAATAGGCGCTCATCTGGGCCTTCTGCTCGTCTGTGAGCGCGACGGCAACTCCATCGGGTCCATATGTCCCGTAGAGTCTGTTGCTCAAGACGTAATCGGATGTCTTGGTGTAGAAGTCGTTGAACATCCGGTAGATGTCGGGGGACGTGACGTCGAACGCCGCGAACCCCGTGCCGTCGCCGTAGGCTTGGGCGCAGTTGAGCCGGTAGTCAACGGTGCCGAGGAACCACTTTTCATAGGCAGTGGCATCGATACCGAGCTCGTTGGCCGTGTAGCCGAAGTTGGTCTTCAACTGACGGTCGAGCCCCTGTTTGATGAGGTCGCTCGTTGTAGGGTCGTCGAAGAGGTTGTCAAGACGCGCCCTCGCGGCCTTGGAGACCGCCTCGTCCTCGTCCTTGGCGTCGTCTCGCGCCTTTGCCGCGTCATCCTTCTTCGTGCAGCCATCCGACTCGGCCGTCGCCTCGATTAACGGCACATTCGCGCCGATAATCGAGGCGAGGGCCGCTGAGCCGCAGACGGCGACGATACCGAGCAGCAGTGTGACGAGAAAGATGGCACCGACGACGATACCATAGCCGTTGATGCCCCAGCGGTGCCCAGTAGTCTTCTCCGTGCCGGAATCATCGTCCGAGACGGACTCCGGTTCGGGTTCGGCCCGGTGCGACACATGCCGGCCATCTGTTGCCCTTTTCTTGGATTTAGCCTTGAACGCGGTCTTGGCCTCGGTCCGGACCTTGGTTGCGGTGGCGGGGACGGCTTGCGGATTCTGTGCTTCCGCCTCCTCCGGTCGTTCCGCGCGGCTCGCCGGCCCCACGCGCTTATCGCGCGTGGGGACCACATCGTCGAGCGGCATAATAGGATCGCCGGCGTTAAACGGGTCGATGTCCCCGCTGCCGTCGGATGATCTCGGGAAAAAACGGATGCGAGCCATGCCTCCTCCTGATGTTGATGGAGCGACGCCGGTTAGGCTATTGGGTCCAATCCGGCGTTAGTTGTCGTCGGCCTTCGTGGCGGCCAGCATCTGCTCGAACATCGAGGCTGACTGCGAAAAATCGCTCGGCAGCACGACCGTCGAGGTTTTACCCGTGCGAGCGAACTCCGTCATCATCTCGGACCATTGCGTGAACATGAACAGCTGGTTGGCCTCGTCGTTGCCGATGCCCGTCTCCTGGATGATCTCGAGGGAGTCCTTGATGCCCAGCGCGATAGCCTTGCGCTGGGCGGCGATGCCTTCACCGGCCTTTTCCATAGCCTCCGCCTCGGCGGTCGCCTCGGTGACGCGCTTGATGCGGTCGGCCTCGGCGAGCTCCTGCGCGGCGGCGCGCTTGCGCTGGGCGGCGTTGATGTCGTTCATGGAGTTCTCGACCTCGGCCGGCAGCGCGATCTTGGTGATGAGCGTGGAGACGAGCGTGAAGCCGTAGGCTGCCATCTGCCCGGAAACGGTGGCGTTGACGTCCTTGGCGATATCGTCCTTCTTGGCGAAGACCTCGTCGAGCGTGTAGACGGGGATGGAGGAGCGCAGGGCGTCGGTGATGAAGTCGCGCATCTGCGCCACGGGTTGCTGCAACATGTAGTAACTCTTGTAGACGCCGGACTGCGCGGGCGTCTCTCCGCGCTCGTAGCTCACGTGGTATTGCACAGAGACCTCGAGGCCGATGGTCACGTTGTCCTGGGTCTTAACGTCGATATCAAAGCCGTTTTTCATGGTGCGGAGGCTCACTGTCGCCGCCTTGCGGTCGATGAATGGCACCTTGGCGTGTAGGCCCGCGCCCAGGATGGCGCTGAAACGCCCCAGGCGCTCGATGATAACGGCGTTTTGCTGTTTCACCACGAAGAACGCGTTGAAGGCCAGCACAATCAGGACGACGATCAGGATGACGGCTCCCAAGCCGCCGCGGATGACGGCTCCCAGGCCGCCGCCGTTGAGGAAAGATACGATGGAATTCATGTCGCTCCTTTGGTCAGGCTGGATACGTGCTGCAGGATTCCTTCCGGGGCACGATTTCTCCTCCCATTGTACAGTACGCGTTTGCACCGTTCCGAGTTGGGACGAGAGGTCTGATGTTGTGCCGACCGATCGCTTACCGTCTATTTACCGGTCGCGAACGGGAAACGTATCCTACGTTTATGACCGAAGGCAACCGCGTCGACGCAATGCTCATGACATCTCCCAGAGCACTAAAAAAGATGTGCCACTATAGGCGGTTGATGACGCTTGAACTAACTCTCCAGGCCGAACATGGCGTTGAGCAACGTTATGCCTGTCCTGGTCTGGAAGACCCTCTCGCGTGCCGCGAGCATGGCGTCCCTGGAGCAGCCGTCCTCGTACAGGTTGACCAAGAAGTCCGCCTCGACCAGAATCCGGTAGTCGACCCCGTCGATGGCGTCGTAGGTGTGGTGATGCCCGACTAGGAATGCCACGCGCTCGACGGTCTGGACATCAAAGCCCAGATCGCGCAGCATGGCTCGAGCCGGCGCCGGCCCCTCCTGCTCCTGTAGTTTGCCCGCACTGGAGCCGTACTTCTCGATGGCCGGGTGGATGCCGATATCGTGGACGATCGCCGCCGCGGTGAGCGTGAAGAGCTCGCGCGCGGGCAGGCTTTCGGCCTCGCCGATGGTGCGCGCGAGACTTGCCACCTTCACGAAATGCTGGATGCGCTTGGGGTCGCCGGCATCGAATTCAACCATCTTGAGCATAAGCCGGTTGAGCAGCATGTTCTGCTTCGAGGTGAGTTGTGTGGGTCTGTCCTTGTCGTCCTGCATCGTGTTCCTTTCGCCGGTGCTTCGCGGAGTTTATTGTAGCGCGGCCACGCGGCCCCGGCCCTCTCCACTACGGCTCTACTGTATGTCATGCGGACTTCAAACCGGACCCGATGGTCCAACTTTTTGTCCGCAGTCCCGTGGGACCCCTGGACAGTCGGATCACGTGGTGGCCCCCTTTGAGAGGGTCACGAGCATCACGGTCCCGTTCTCGGAACTTGTTTCGACCTCTACCGTGCCACCGTGAAGCGCCGCAATCTCCCAGACAAGCGCTAGCCCGAGTCCTGCGCCGCCGTATGCCCTGCTGCGGGATTTATCCAGGCGAAAGAATGGTTGGAAGATGCTCTCACGGTACTGTTTGGGTATTCCCGGGCCCTGGTCCTTGACTCGCAGGAATACGTGACTATCGGTATCGCAGATAGAGACGTTGACAGTCGAGTCGGGGCGGCTGTAACGGATGGCATTTTCGACCAGGTTAAACACCAGCCGATAGAGGAGCGTGTCGCTCCCGATTACTAAAGCGTCTCCAGCACAATTGAGGGCCATGCCCTTCTTTTCGGCAAGTGGCGCAAGGTCGGTGAGGACCTCTTCGGACAAGGGGCCAAGTTCAACATCGTCCTCGCAAGGAACGCTGCGGAGCTCACTCATCTCGAGCAATACCTTGGTCATTCGAGACATGCGCTCGGTTTGTTCTTGCAGCAGGCCGAGCAGCTCGGCGGTTTCGGGTTGCAAACCGGAGTGCTCGGAGATGAATAGTTCAATCTGTGCTTGCATAAGGGCGAGCGGGGTGCGCAACTCGTGTGCGGCGTTGCCGGTAAACTGACGCTGTGAAGAGAACCCTTCGCCAAGACGGGCGATCATGTCGTTGAAGGAGGCGCTACATCGTTGTAGCTCGGTGGGCACATCTTCACTGAGTCTGATTTCGCTTAGGTTGTCAGGCTGCACGCGCTCTACCTGGGTGGCAAAAGACCGTAGTGGCTTGAGCGCGCGACCGCTCACAAAGTATGCCAGCACGCCGCCGAGCAGCGTGACTCCAGCCGTGATGCACCAAGCTGTCATGCCAAAAGACTCCTGTGCATCGTTTACGACGATCGTGACCTCGTCATCGAGGCTCCCCTTCGTTGGGTCAAACTCCTGCGGTGTATCTACGTCGGCTGCGCTAAGGGCCGAGATGCCACTGCCGATGGCATCCATGTAGCGCATGCCCGTATAGCCGACCAGGCAGTTCGTCAGCACGCACGCCGCACACGTCAGCAGTGCCGTCATGATCGTTATGCGCCATTGCAGCGAAAGCCCGTTCATTCGCCATCCTCCATGACGTAGCCCTCTCCAATTCGATTGCGAATTGGGTCATATCCCAAAGTGCTGCGCAACTTTTTTCGAAGTGACGAGATATGAACCCGGGTTGCGTTGCTAAAGCTGTTTACGGTGCTATCCCAAACGTGCTCGATAAGCTCTTCCTGGCTCACTGGACGTCCTTGATTAAGCATCAGATATTCCAGGATTCCCGTTTCTTTGCGTGTGAGAGACAGGGTATCGCTGTCAACGGAAGCGATGCGCGCCTTGGTGTCAAAGCGGAGCTTTCCGCAGGTTAATACTATGTCGTTTTGTGCGAAGCGCCTGAGGGTAAGGCTGCGGATTCTCGCCGCGAGCTCATCCAGATGAAACGGCTTGGTAAGGTAATCGTTGGCGCCGGCATCGAGTCCGGCGACTTTATCGGATACTTCGCCACGCGCGGACAGAATCAGTACCTTGGTCTCGCAGTCGGTTTTCCTAAGTTCCCTGAGCACGGTCATGCCGTCGACATGGGGGAGATTGAGGTCGAGCACGATCAGATCAAAGGTCTCGACATCGAGCAGATCGAGGGCCTGCTGCCCGTCGTAGCAGCAGTCGACGCTATAGGCCAAGTTGCGCAGGCTGCATGCGATTGCATCGCACAGCGCCCGCTCGTCCTCGACGACCAAGATGCGCATAACGTTCTCCTTGCATAGTCATTCACGCTTAACACGGATTTTATAGTCGGTATGGTCCAATGGGTCGCGAAACGAAAGGAGTGGTCAGATTGTTCAAAGCGATTAAGCCTGTGGCGCAGGTGGCTTTGCTGATCGTTGGGGTAGCCATGGTTGGCTTTGGCGTTATGCGTGGCGAGGCAGACGCCGTGCTGGCCAAAGCAATTAGGCTGTGCTTGGAGTGTATCGGAATTGGATAAAAGAAAAAACACTGCGTCGCATGTTTTGGCCCGATTTCGCGGATTCATTCAGGCGGCGGCGACGCTGGTCACCAATATTCACCTGCCAAACTTTGCCAAGGGCAGCATCTATCAGGGTGCGGGAAAAACAGTCTGCGTACCTGGACTTAACTGCTATTCGTGCCCCGCGGCAGCGGGTGCGTGCCCCATCGGGTCGTTTCAGTCGGTGGTGGGCTCGTCTAAATTCAACTTTTCGTATTACGTCACCGGAACGCTCATTCTGATTGGCGTGCTACTGGGGCGTTTTGTATGCGGCTTTTTGTGCCCGTTTGGTTGGCTGCAGGAGCTGCTTCACAAGATTCCCAGCAAAAAGCTCTCCACGAAAAAACTCAAGCCGCTCACGTACATCAAGTACGCCGTGTTGCTGTTTACCGTGGTGCTGTTGCCTGTCTTGGTGGTTAACGATGTAGGTATGGGCGACCCGTTCTTTTGTAAGTACATCTGCCCGCAAGGTGTGCTCGAGGGCGCGATTCCGCTGTCCATCATGAATGCGGGAATTCGCTCCGCGCTGGGAAAGCTCTTTACCTGGAAGCTCACGATTCTCATTGTGGTTGCGGTGCTGAGCGTGCTGTTCTACCGCCCCTTCTGCAAATGGATCTGCCCCCTCGGTGCGTTTTATGCGCTCATGAACAGGGTGTCGTTGCTGGGGATTCAGGTTGACCAGTGCAAATGCGTTTCGTGCGGCAAGTGCGCCAGGGTGTGCCAGATGGACGTGGACGTTACGCGTACGCCCGACCATGCCGAGTGCATCCGTTGCGGCAAATGCGTGGGTGCGTGCCCCGTCGATGCCATTAGCTTTCGCTACGGGCTGGGCGTGGCGGGCGGCAAGTCCGCGCAGACCGCGCAAGCCTGCGAAAACAAATAGGTACCTATAAGCTTCGATATAACGGAGGAAAACATGAGACTGTCGAAAATTGCGGGACTGTTGATGGTGCCCGTGCTGGCGTTGAGCCTCGTGGCGTGCTCGGCGCCTAAAGACGGGGGAAACAAAGCTGCGGGCGGCGACACCCAGGTTGCAGAGCTGACGGCGAAGAAGGTGTCCAATGCCGAAGAGGCGTCCGCGCTGTACGCGAAACTGATGAAAAAGGAAAATGACATCTTTTCCAAAGACAATGCCCTATGGGACAAGGTGTTCAATGCGGCGAATAAAGACTCGGCGATGATCGGCGACGGCACCAACTACGGAGATTTTCTACTGAGCACCATAGACGGGGCTAAGGATTCCTTTACGGCCGATGAACTCAAAACGCTCAAGGCTGGGGCGCAGCAGATCAAGAAGATCGAGGACAAGCTCGCTCGTCTGGAAAAGGACTTCCCGGGGTGTGGAAATCAGCCGAGTACGGGTGACAGCGTCGATGCTGCGACTGCCGGTATGACATCTGCCGCGGGCGACTCGGGCAAGGAAGCAGGACAGTTTCCCAGCTTTAAGGGCAAGGACCTGGACGGCAACGATGTGAACAGCGACGAGCTGTTCTCCAAGAACAAAGTTACCGTCATGAACTTCTGGTTTACCACCTGTAAGCCGTGCGTGGGGGAGTTGGGCGACCTGGAGAAGCTCAACAAGGAGCTTGCCGAGAAGGGCGGTCAGGTCGTGGGTGTCAATTCCTTTACGCTCGATGGCAACAAGGACGAGATCGCAAATGCAAAAGACGTGCTGAGCAAGAAGGGCATAACGTACAAGAATATCTGGTTTAAGTCTAACAGCGATGCCGGCAAGTTCACGTCGAACCTGTTCTCCTTCCCGACCACTTATGTGATCGACCAAAAGGGCAATATCGTAGGAGACCCGATCGTTGGCGGCATCACTTCTGCCGAACAGCGCGATGCACTCAACAATCTTATCGATCAGGCGCTCGCGAAGAGCGAGCAGTAAAAAACGCGTAAAGCATGTCGAAGATCGTGTGCAGTGTAATGCCTCCCGTGATAGTATCCGACCAAGAAAACGTGATCAGGGAGGCGTCTATGAAGGGCAACGGCTGGAGAACTTTTCAAATCATTCAACTGGTGCTGTTTCTCTGCTTTAGCGGGTTTTTATTTTTGAGAACAGTAGATGGCCATGGGGCGGTACAGACAGCGGAAGTACGCCTTATCAGTTTTGCCATTTGGGCACTTTTCTACATTGGCCTTATGGCTATTGAGTGGCTCGTTTACTTTATCGCGCGCCGCTGTGCGAAGTAGTCCGCTGCCTTTCAAGATAAGCTCTGCCGTAAAGAGGTTCCGTTCGGGACCTCTTTTTTTGGTGCCATTCTGGACGTTTTGACCGGTTCGTTACATTCCTCACTGGTGGCGGCAAAAAATGGGGATAGAGTAGGACAAACGCATCAAATGCGAACGGCGGGGGAGAGCGGGCGAGTGCGCCCGCGTATGAGAGGTTGCCGTCCATGCTGGAGCTCAAGGAAATATGCAAGCGATACGTTACGCAGTCATTTACGCAGGTGGCGCTCGACAGCGTGAGCTTGGCGTTTCGCGATAACGAGTTCGTGGCCATTCTGGGTCCCTCGGGCTCAGGCAAGACCACGATGCTCAACGTTATCGGTGGACTCGACCAATTTGACTCGGGCGACCTGCTCATCGACGGTATTTCGACCAAGGATTTTCGCGATCGCGATTGGGATGCCTATCGCAACAACCGCATCGGCTTTGTGTTCCAGAGCTATAACCTCATTCCGCACCAGACCATCTTGGAAAACGTCGAGCTGGCGCTCACGCTCACGGGCGTGGGGCATAGCGAGCGCCGCCAGCGTGCGCGCGAGGCGCTCGAGGCAGTTGGTCTGGGCGAGCACGTTAATAAACGCCCGAGCCAGCTTTCGGGCGGGCAGATGCAGCGCGTGGCTATCGCTCGCGCCCTGATAAATGACCCTGAGATCGTCCTTGCCGACGAGCCGACCGGCGCTTTGGATTCAACGACATCCGTGCAGGTCATGGATCTGCTCAAGGACGTTGCGCGCGACCGTCTGGTCATTATGGTCACGCATAACCCGGAGCTTGCGCACCAGTACGCTACGCGCATCGTAAATCTTGCCGACGGCAAGATTATCGACGATTCCGATTCCTTTGACGTAGTTAAGGCGCAGCGTCGCGAGGCCAAACCCACGCGCAAGACGTCCATGGGCTTCCTCACGGCGCTGGGACTTTCGGCACGTAACCTCATGACCAAAAAGGGCCGTACCGCCATGACGGCCTTTGCGGGCTCGATTGGCATTATCGGTATCGCGGCGATTCTGGCGCTGTCCAACGGCGTAAACGGCTACATCAAAAAGGTCGAGGAGGATACGCTCTCGAGCTACCCGCTCACCATTTCCAAGCAGGATTACGACCTGTCGTCCATAATGGGCGGACAGGGGGCTGCGGATGATGACTCGCCAGAAAATGTGGATTCGTCCGACGACAGTGCCGGCGGCAAGGCTAAGGGAACCGATAAAATTCCCGTGGTTACGGCCGTAAAGGATATGTTTGCGAGCGTTAAGTCTAACGACATGACGAGCTTTAAGGCATGGCTCGATGCCGGTGGCGACGGCATCGATAAAGAGGTCAACGCCATTCAGTACGGTTACGGTGTATCGCCGGTTGTCTATCGTGCCGGCAAGGGCGATGAGAAGCCTGTCCGGCTGGTGCCCAACGCCATGACCGAGGCCATGAGCGGAGGCGCGAGCTCGGCGGCAACGGTGAGCATGGAATCCATGGGAACCTCGGTCTTTAACGAGATGATCGACGACCAGAGCCTGCTCGACAGCCAGTACGATGTCGTCGCCGGCCATTGGCCTACGTCTGCTAACGAAGCCGTGATGGTGCTTTCGAGCCGTGGCACGGTGGGCGACTACACGCTCTACAGCATCGGTTCGCTGGATATCGATGAGCTCAACGACCTGGTTAACAGCGCCATGACGGCCGACGGCAAGGTCGAGACGCCCGAGACCGGCACCGACTTTACCTACGACGATGCGCTGTCCACGACGTTTAAGGTGCTGTCGCCGGCCGATGCCTATCGCAAAAACGAAGAGACCGGCATGTGGACCGACATGTCTGGCGACGCCGACTTTATGGCCGCCAAGGTTGTCGACGGTATCGACGTGCACATTGTGGGCGTGGTGCGACCTAATGAGGCGGCCAATGCGAGTGCGTTGTCTCCGGGCATTGCCTATACGCATGCACTGACTCGCCAGCTTATGGAGCGCGCCGCCGATTCGCAGATTGTGCAGGAGCAGCTCGCCCACCCCGAGACGGATGTCTTTACGGGCAAGTCTTTCGATGAACTGCAGAGCGAGGCCAAGCAAGGCGTGGATCTGGGCGGCATGTTCAGTGTGGACGAGGCGGCGCTTAAGAGCGCGTTCTCGTTTGATGCGTCTGCGCTCTCGGGTGCAGGCGGCGGTATGGACCTGTCGGGTCTTGACTTGTCCGGGTTGGATATCGACCTTTCGGGTGTTGGGAAGGACATCGACTTCAGTGACATCATGGCCAAAGCGCCAACCCCAGATTTCTCGGGCATCTTTGACGGTCTGGAACTCACGCCCGAGCAAATGCAGCAGGTGGGAACGCTTGCCAACCAACTGTTTGAGGGCTTTGTACAGTCGGAGCAGTTTAAGGCCCTGACGCCCGAAGATCTTAAGGATGCGTCAAAGCTCGCTGCCGCATTCTCGGCGTATCTTGAGCATAATGCCGCAGCCCGGCAAATCCTGGCCCAGCTCAAAGCGCTCGGCGGCGATGCCCTGGCCGAGCGCCTGCAGCAGGCGATGACCGACTATGTGCAAAAGCAGCTTGCGCCTTATTTCCAGAAGGCAATGGCCCAGATCATGCAGGAGATAAGCGACGAGATTACGGCCACGGTTTCGTCCCAGCTCAAAGCTGGGGCTGTGAGCCTTATGGACCAGATGGCGACGCAGATGTCTTCGAGTTTTGCCAACCTGGCGAGCGCCATGCGCGTGGATGCGAGCGCCTTTGCTCGTGCCATCCATTTCAACATGGACGCCGAGGACCTGAGTTCGCTCATGATGAGCTATGCCAAGGCGTCGAAGCTCACCTACGACAACAATCTGACCACGTTGGGGTATGCGGACGAGGCAGACCCCATCTCGGTCAAGATTTTCCCGCGCGACTTTGAGGCCAAGGAGCGCGTGCTCGATCACATCGATGCGTACAACAAGCAGGTCAAAGCCGCCGGCCACGATGAGCAGGCAATCTCGTACACCGACTACATGGGCATCATCATGGGTTCGGTAACCGACATCGTGAACACCATCAGCTTGGTGCTCATCGCATTCGTGAGTATCAGCCTGGTGGTGAGCTCCATCATGATCGGTATCATCACCTACATCAGCGTGCTGGAGCGCAAAAAGGAGATTGGCATCCTGCGTGCGATCGGCGCGTCGAAGCGCAACGTGGCAAACGTGTTCAATGCCGAGACCTTTATCGAGGGCCTCATTGCCGGCATCTTTGCCATTGTCGTCGTGGTGCTTGTGAGTTTCCCGGTCAACGCTTGGGCACTTGCGGCCAAACAGGTCCCCAACCTGATGAGCCTGCCCGTGCAGGATGCGCTGGTGCTCATTGCGATATCGGTGCTGCTGACGGTCATCGCCGGCCTGCTGCCAGCCCGCAGCGCATCCAAAAAGGACCCCGTGGAAGCCCTACGCTCCGAATAATGTGACCAAGGGACAGCCCCCTTGTCACATTGAGCGGCCTGTAAATCGAGGTCTAATACTTTTCCGAGAAGTGAACGAGTGAAAACGGGCCCCCGAAGTATCGGCGCTTTCGAGATGCAATTTCCTGCGGTTTTGCCAGTCAAATCCTGCGGGCTTGACGTCTAAAAATGTCGATGCTTCGGGGGTCCAAAAACGGTCGTTCACTTCTCGGGAAAAGTATTAGACCTCGATTTTGCAAGGGCCCAATTACCGTTCGGCACGTTAAGAACTCCCTCTCCCCGCTTAATGCTTGACGAAGAGTCCTCTGGTTTATATACCTATCGGTAGGCATATAGGATGTATTGCCGATAGAAATGGAGCAACCATGACTCTCACCACACCAGCCAAAAAAGATTGTCTCCGTGAAAGCGGCGCATTTGCTTGGGTCGTCGTTATTGCGCTCGGCTTAATGTCCGCCGGAACAACTGGCACATATAGCATTATTGCCGGCTCATTCGTTGCTCCAGTATGTGAAGATCTGGGCTTTGACTACACTTCTTTTTCTTTCTATTTCACCGCGATTCTTCTTGGCCTTGCGCTTGGGCTTCCGCTTTTGAGTCGCTTCATTCCAAAAGTAATCGGCAAACCATGGCATATTTGCATTGAACTCGTCCTTATTGCCGCCGGCGCCGCAATGGCGTTCTACACCGAGGTCTGGATGTTCACCGTCTCCGCCGCAGTGATCGGCATCTGCTTTTCGTTTACAACGGGCGTCTGCATGTCCGATGTCATTGACCAATGGTTCAGCAAATCGTCCGGTCTCGCCATCGGCCTCGCTTGGGGCGTTAATTCTCTCTGCACGCTGTTATTGAGTCCTGTCATTACGCTGGTCATCGAGCAGCAAGGCTGGCGTACGGGATACATCGTGCTTGCGGCCGTTTCTGCAGCTATGATTTTGCCTGCAAGCGCATTTATCATTCGCCTTAACCCCTCTGATCGCAATATGCTTCCGTACGGAGAGACCGCCTCCGAAACCCATGAGAGCTGCAGCGCCGATGAGCAGGAAGATGTCCTTTCGGGCATGGCACTCCGCGATGCCGCGAAAACGCCGTCTTTTATTCTCTGTGTCCTCTTGCTTTGCGTGGCGCAGCTCACCTGCTGCATGAACCAGCTGTTTCCAACCTATGCAAGCGAGGTCGGTTTCAATCCTATCGTAGGAAGCTTAATGGTCTCGGCAGCTTCACTCTCCGATATCTTCCTAAATCCCTTCGTGGGCAAAACATGCGACAAGCTTGGCGCTATTAAAGCAACGGTCGCATGGACAGGTGTCAGCATTCTTTCATTCCTGCTTCTTATCATTGGTGGAAGCAATGAGACCGTTTCCATCATTGCAGCTGGTGTAAACGATGTCATGTTCGCCATCGTTGGAACCGCAATGCCGATGCTTCTCCTCTCGCTCTTTGGATCACGCGATTTTGGAAGGATCTATTCGATCGTTTGCTCAGCGGGCTATGTCGTCGGTGCTTTTGGAATGCCGGTCATGATGAAGGTTTACGGCATGGCAGGGTCATTCCAGGGAGTATTTATCTTCTGCATTGCCTGCAACCTTATGATTGCTGCGTTTGCTATCGTTTCCGGCTTTCTCAATAAGGCTGCTGAAAAGTAATAAGCGCCGATTTGCATCGGCATAGATTGCCATGCAACAGGGGTCGACTCCAAGCCAGACTGGAGTCGACCCCTGTTTTCGTTTTAAAGGTTGCCCGCAGGCACCATGGGTGCCAACATGCGCTTCAGCTTGGCTGGTTTATTTGAACATAAGCTCGACTATTCCCGCCCAAACCGCTTTCTCATCAATATCCTCACCTTGAGCGACCGTATTGCTTGCTCCCTCCAGAACGGTATAAAGAATTTGTACGTAGAGCATTACGTCGGCGCTATCGGAAAACGCGCCAATCTCTACACCATGAAGAAGGATGTCTTTAAGCGCATCCATGGTTCGTTTGGTCGCCGTCGCTTGACGTTCCTGAACTGCAGGAATTCGATTTGCTTGAACGCTAACCTCGGCCAGCACGCGCCGGCGCTTTTCATCGCTTCGATAGCCACCTATAACTGAATTGCCGAGCTCGATAAGCGCGGCCTTGAACCCGTCCCTATCGACTATTAGCGAGTAGTCGCGCTGATAGTCAATGGTCGGAAACATGCTGTCCAAGAGCGTAGTGAAAATCTCCTCTTTTGAGGGAAAGTAGTAGTACACCGACGGCTTGGATATACCGACAAAGTCGCAAATCTTTCCGATAGACGCTTTGTCATAACCGACTTCTGCCACAAGATCGTACATTGCGTCCAATATTTTTTTTCTTGTGCTCACGCTGCATTTCTCCATTGCAAATCACTTCCGCACTACCAACATTATTAAGGATGGCAACGGAACATCAATTCGTGTCCAAACATGACCACTATATACGGCGAACGGTATGTATCAGTAGGCGAGCGGCAATTATTCAAAATTATCTACCGAACGGTAGGTATAGTAGTACTATAGCAGGTGAAACCCCGCTATTGTCGCGGCCGGACAGCATCGCGGGAAACCCGACGGAAGGACCAACCATGTACGAGAACTATCGTATGCCGGGCGAGTTCGAGAAGCGCTCCAACGTCTATGTGACATGGCTTCCCGATTACATCCGTGCAGAGGGCTACGATAACCGCCAGCCCTGCGTTGACGTGATCAAGGCTCTGCTCGAGTATGGCGACGTTACGGTCAACCTCAATTGCGGCACCCCCGGCTCCTATGAGGAGGCTTGCTCGCGCCTGAAGGAGGAGGGGGTTGATCTCGATCGCATCGAGATCACGCAGTTCGAAGACTCCAACTTCTATGTCCGCGACAACGGTCCCAGCATCATGGTCGACGACAAGGGCCATTCTTATATGGTCAACCCCGCTTGGACCTATTACGGCGTGTGGGACAAGAACTCCCCGGAGTGCCAGTCCGCACGTAAGGCAGCCGTTCACATGGCGGTTGCGCTCGGTTGCTTCGATATCGTCAATTCCGAAATGGTTTCGGAGGGCGGCGACCGCGAGTTTGACGGTCACGGCACTCTGATCGCCATCGAGGACACGGAATGCCGCAAGCGTAATCCCGAGTTCACGAAAGAGGAAGTAGAGGCCGAGTATAAGCGCATCTACAACCTCAACAAGGTTATCTGGCTTCCGCAGCCTATGCTCGAGGACGACGACTATCGACTGGGCATCCTCGACGAGAAGGAAGACGGAACTCCCGTCTTTGGCATGAGCTTTGCAGCTCACATTGATGAGATGTGTCGCTTTATCACTCCGAACAAGATTCTTCTTGCTGAGGTGTCCGATGAAGAGGCAGCCTCGAGCAAGGCTGGAGCAGAGTCTCGTCGCCGCATTGAGGCAGCCTACGAGATCCTGAGCAACGAAACGGACTGGGAGGGCAAGCCCTTCGAGATCGTTCGTATGCCCGCCGCCGAGCCTATTGAAGTCGTTATCGCCCCTGGCGATGAAGATTACGAGCTCTATAAGGGCTTCATCGACGAAATGGGCGGCAAGTTTATGGATGGCACCCCCTGGCCCGAGGGCCCCGTCCACTTCTACGCCGCAGCGAGCTACTGCAACTTCCTGATTTGCAACGGCGTCGTTCTTGGCCAGCGTTATTACCACGAGGGCATGAGCGAGGTCGTGAAAGAGAAGGATGAGCAGGCCAAGGCAGTTCTTGAGAGCTGCTTCCCCGATCGCAAAGTCATCATGATTGATTCCCTCGCGCTTAACCTGTCCGGCGGCGGCGTGCACTGCTGGACTAAGGACGTGGCGGCCAGTCGTTAGTGAGCCTTAGAGCCTGCGCTCTTTGGCTTAGGCGCCACATGTACCGCTCCCCGAGGGATATCCGTGTTTTCCTCGGGGACACATTCAACAATAATTTTGATAATAATTCGAAAGGAAATAGGCATGAACAACAGCCTCCGCGGTCGCGACTACATCAACATCCATGATCTCTCCTCCGAGGATTTCCGCTATCTCATCGATCTTGCTTGGAACCTTAAGGCTCAGAAGAAGTCTGGTGTCGACCAGCGCTACTTCCCCGGCAAAAACGTCCTCGCCAACTTTGAGTGGGGCTCGACCCGTACTCGTTGCGCATTCGAGACCTCCTGCAATGATTTGGGCATGGGCTTCACTTATCTGACCAACTCCCACATGGGTGACTGCGAGACCGTCAAGGATGCCATGCGCGTCTTTAACGGCATGTACGATCTCATCGTCTACCGCGCACAGAAGGACGAGCAGTTCCTCTATGACGTCGCCGACCTGGTTGACATCCCGGTCATCAATGCCCTTACTCTCGGCGATCACCCGACTCAGATGCTCGCTGACGCTCTTACGATGGAAGAGCAATGGGGCGGTCTGCGTACGAGCCGCGGCAAGAAGATGGCTTTCGTTGGCAACTGCGCCGGCGCCCCAGTGTGGTATGGCCGTCTGTGCGCTATGCTCGACATGGACTTCCTCGCCATCGGCCCCGACGACCTCCGTCATCAGATGTGCAAGGAAATGATCGAAGAGGTGGAGGCCTGCTACGCCAAGTACGCTCCCAATAGGACCTTTACCATCACCTCTGACCTCGATGCCCTGGATGGCGTTGACGTTATCGTTACCGAGGAGTGGCGCTACATCAACCCCGAGTGCGGAGAAGAGGTTCTGGATCCCGACGACTACAACTCCTGGTTGGGCGATGCCGAGTCTCTGTACCCCTATCGCGTCACCAGCGAGCTGTGCAAGCGCACCAACAATCCCGACATCTTCTGCATGCATGAGCTTCCCTCTGTCCACAACGCGGATCACCGTGTTGGCAAGATGCTCCTCGACCAGTGCAAGAACGACCTTCATCGCGAGATCATCACCGAGGGTTTCGAGATTGCCGACGAGTGCTTTGAGGCCAACGCTTCGGTCATCTTCCGTGAGGCAGAGAACCGTCAGCACACCATCAAGGCCGTTATGTGTGCCCTTCTGGGTCTCTAGGAGCTGCGTCAATGGAAAATGCAAAGTTAAAGAGCAGCAAGGTTTACGCATGGGTTCTCGTAATCGCGCTCGGCCTTATGTCTGCCGGCACGACCGGATCCTATAGCGTCATCGCGGGCTCCTTCGTCGCACCCGTGTGCGAGGAGTTCGGGTTTGACTATTCCATCTTCTCGTATTACTTCACCGCAACGCTCATTGGTCTTGCGGCAGCTCTTCCGTTTGTCGGAAAACTCATTCCCAAGGTCGTTGGCAAGGTTTGGCTCCCCGTTGTCGAGCTTATTTTGCTCGCTGCCGGCGCAGGCATGGCCTTCTACACCGAAGTCTGGATGTTCATCGCCGCTGGCGCCCTGATTGGCGTTTGCTTCGCCTTCACCACCGGCGTCGCTATGTCCGACGTTATTGACCAGTGGTTCAAAAAATCTGGTGGCCTGGCAATCGGTCTCGCTTGGGCAGTGAACTCGATTTACATGCTCATCATGAGTCCCGTCATCACCTCTGTCATCGAGGCCGCTGGCTGGAGAACTGGTTATCTGGTGCTCGCCGGTGTTTCCGCAGTGCTCATTCTCCCAGCTTCCATTCTGATCATCCGCTACAAGCCTCAGGACAAGGGCATGCTGCCCTATGGCTACGTCGAGGGCGAGACGGTCACCGAGACCGAGGAGACGACCGAGGATAGCACGCGTGGCGTTAGCTATGCGCGCGCCATTAAGTCGCCTGCCTTCTTCTTCTGCATCGGCTTCCTCTGTCTCGTTCAGCTCACTTGCTGCATGAACCAGCTCTTCCCGACGTATGCTTCCGAGGTTGGTTTTAGCCCCATGGTGGGCGGCTTCATGGTATCCGCTGCATCGCTCTTCGATCTGTTCCTCAATCCGATCGTCGGCACCACTTGCGATAGGTTCGGCAGCACGAAGGCCATTCTGGGCTGGCTCGCTGTCTCCATCCTCTCCTTTGTCATGCTCATGATGAGCAGCGGCAACTCGACGCTCAGCATCCTCGCAGCAGGCGTGAACGACGTAATGTACGTCATCGCTGGCACTGCCCTGACCGTTTTGGTTATGGATGTCTTTGGCTCCCGCGATTTCGGTCGCATCTTCGCGCTGATCTGCTCCGTGGGCTATATCGTCGGCGCCTTTGGCATGCCCGTTATGATGAAGGTCTATGAGCTTGTCGGCTCCTTCCAGGGCGTCTTCATCTTCTGCATCGCATGCAACGTTATTATCGGCCTGTTCTTGCTGCTGGCAAAAAAGACTGGTAAGAACCTCTCCTGGGACGAATAGTTCGATTCGTCTTAGACATACGCTGTAGGGCTTAACCTGCAGCCGCTTTGGGGCATCGACTAACATCGGTGCCCTTTTTCATCGAATGTGACAAAGGAGCAGCCACTTTGTCACATTGAGTGGCATGTAAATCGAGGTCTAATACTTTTCCGAGAAGTGAACGGCCATACTTGGGCCTCCGAAGCATCGACATTTTTAGACGTCAAACCCGCAGGATTTGGCTGGCAAAACCGCAGGAAATTGCATCTCGAAAGTGCAGATGCTTCGGGGCCCGTTTTCACTCGTTCACTTCTCAGGAAAAGTATTAGACCTCGTTGTATGGGGTGCGGCTGGAGGGTGGTCATCGTTCAGTAGCTACCTCTTCCTTGTGAATCGCCTGAAGCGCAAGGCATAATGCATGTGACAAAGGGACGGCCCCTTTGTTGTGTTGATATGAGAGAAGAGTAGATGATCCTTTCGCTGGCCCCCATGGAGGGGATTACCGGGCATGTGTTCCGTCGCGTGCATGCGGAGTGCTTCGGTGCGCTCGATTGCTATTACACGCCGTTTTTGCCGCCGCCGCGGGTGGGAAACCGCTTTGGCGGCAAGGCGTTTAAGGAGATCGATCCTGCCAATAACCAGGGGCTCAACGTGGTGCCTCAGCTGATGTCCAAGAACGCGGACGAGTTTGTGTGGGCGGCACAGGTGCTCGCCGACATGGGCTATCGCGAGGTCAATCTCAACTTGGGTTGCCCCTCGGGGACGGTTGTCGCCAAGGGCAAGGGCTCGGGTTTCTTGCGTAATCTCGACGAACTTGAGGTGTTCTTGAGTGACGTGTGTGAGCGCTCTCCGCTGCCGGTATCGGTCAAGACCAGGTTGGGGTTGGAGAGCGACGACGAATACGAACGCGTACTCGATCTATATTGCCGCATGCCGCTGGCAGAGCTGATCGTGCATCCGCGCGTGCAGAAGGACCGTTATGCGGGCTCGCCGCGCAAAGAGTTTTATGGCGAGACGCTGGAGCGTGCGCCGTTCCCGGTTGCCTATAACGGCGATATTTTTGATCTTGAGGATATGGATGCGCTGGTGGAGGCCTATCCCGGCACGCGCCATGTGATGTTGGGGCGTGGCCTGCTCGCGAACCCCGCTCTGGCTCGCATGGTCAAGGGCGGCCCTGCTGCAACGGCTGCTGAGCTGCAGCGCTTCCACGACACGCTGTTTGCGGCATATGCAGAAGAGATTGGCGGCAATGCGGTCTTCCGCATGAAGGAGTGGTGGTTCTACGCCAAGTGCGCTTTCGCTGATCCCGCTACCGTCCACAAGATCGTACGCAAGACCAAAAAGGTCGACGAATACCGCGCTGCCGTCGAGCGCGTCTTTCGCGAACAGCCGCTTGCACCCACAGCTCGCTTCAACGACTAGTTAGTCGTTGGGGACGTTCTTTAACGACTAGTCATTTATGAACGTCCCCAATGACTATGTTGCACTAGAGCAGGTTTTCCTGCACCCATGCGATGATGTCGCTTGACTCGTAGAGCGGCTTGCCGTCGATGAACAAGCAGGGAACCTGGCGTTTTCCGCCGACGGCGATGAGTGCCTGCTCAGCATCGCCGTCGATCGAGATATTGCGCTCGGGGATGGTCACACCGTTATCGGCAAGGAATCGCTTGACCTTTATGCAATACGGGCAGCCGGTCATAACGTAGAGCACGAGCTCATGATCAGTAGTCATAGGTCTCCAATCGGTTGCGGTTTTGATTGAAATACCCAAAGCCGCCGCGGTCTATGCACGCGTCAACGACGACTCAATGGCCTGTACCAGAAACGCCGTGGCTCCGGTGCCGCAGGGCTTGTCGTAGTAGTCAACAAAGCGCTGGTCGGCAAGATAGCCGTGGGCGAGGCCCAGGCATGCTTCGTCTTGGGGCTCGTGTCCCCAGTTGAGACCAATCCAACGACGATGCATCGCGACGAGCTTGCGAGCCTCGCTTCCATTCGCATCGCCATCGCCCATGGCAATCGAGAGCTGACCCAGAATAGCGCGTTCAAGTTCTTTCATGTCGCTCCATGTCTGAGGGTCCATGTCCAGTAACGTTTCGTTTGCTGCATCGATCGCCTCATCGCCGTAGCGCTTCCGAGCCTCGGCGCCGTAGCGCTCCTCGTTTTCCTGCACGGTGCGCCAGCGCTCCAGTTGCGGCAGGACGGCGCCCATGAGCGAGACGGCTTCGTCGAGCGACATGCCGGTGTTTTGCGCCAGCCGCGGAGCGCAATCCTCGATCATCGCCTCCATGGTGGTGTCGTAGGTGTACTTGCCGTGGTCGTAGCACCACTTGCAGTAATGGTCGGTCGTGGCGCCCGTGGCATCGGTGCCGCAGTCGTCGGGCGTGAGTATCATGCCGCAGCTCTGACAATAGTGCTCGGGCATTTCGAGCAGGTGAGACAGGGGCTCGCCGGTTACGGCGGCAATGAGCTTCATCATGTCGATGCCCGGTGTGACCTCGCCGCGCTCCCAACGGCTGATGGCCTGGCGTGTGACGAAGAGCTTGGCGGCGAGCTGCTCTTGGGTAAGGTGATGGGCGCGGCGGACAGCGATGAGCTTTTCTGCAAAGGCCATAGCGGCTCCTTTCTGCTGGTTGATGGCTTAAGCATACGCGGTGACAGGCGCCCTTCCAAGCAACCGTTGGTTGCACGACGGGGGACCGCGGCGAAGAATTGCGCGTAACGCCCCATGCCCCCATGCCGTACAATGACCGGCATGGAACCTATCGCACACATACATACCGACCTGCCGCAGAAGTTCGGCATCCCGCGCAACAGCTTTTTGGCGCCCCATCTGCAGGGACGCATCGTTTTTGAGCCGGAATTTGCCTCCAATGCAGCGGTTGAGGGTCTGGACTCCTTCTCTCACCTGTGGCTGCTGTGGCGCTTCGAAAACGGAACGCCCGGCGGCACGGCTAAGGATATTGCCGTCGACGCTAAAACGCAGGACAGGTCCGGCACCAACGTCAAGTGGTCGAAAACCGTGCGCCCGCCGCGCCTGGGTGGAGCCGAGCGCGCGGGCGTCTTTGCCACGCGCAGCCCGTTTCGCCCCAATCCTATCGGACTTACCTGCGTAAGGCTCGATCACGTTGAGCTCACCGACGATGGCCCCATCATCCATGTGCTGGGGGCCGATCTGCGCGACGGCACGCCCATCTACGACATTAAGCCCTACATTCCGTTTGCGGACTGTCACCCGGATGCGACCGGCGGCTGGATTGAGGATGCTCCGTGGCAAGAGCTCGACATCGAGTTCCCGCAGACGCTGCAGGATATGGTCCCGCCCACAAAGCTCCCCGGCCTGGTCGAGGTCCTGCGCCAAGACCCGCGCCGCGCAGGCAGCAAGCACGAGCCGAACCGCGTCTATCATCTGGCCTTCGCCGGGCTCGACATATCGTTTACGGTCGATGAAACCCAGCTAACCGTAGTTGCCGTCAACGACGCGCGAGACTAACCGGCCATTCGTCCGCACCCGTCAAATTAAGCGCCAAACCCCATGCCAAAACCGCCCACGCTGGTGGACAATAACGCCTATCGAAACAGTCTACTTTGCACGGGAGCTCAGCATGAAATACGACTTTAGCTCGCTAATCGATCGCCACGGCATGGACTCCATCGCCGTTGACTCCTGGGGCGAGATCCCCGGTATGGCTCCGAACGCACCCGACGAGGGCTTCGACCGCATTCCCATGTGGGTGGCCGACATGAATTTTGCCACGGTGCCCACGGTCCAGGAGCACATCATTCAGCGCGCTCAGCATCCCATGTTTGGCTACTTTAACCCGCGCTCCGAGTATTTCGACCGCATCATCGAATGGCAGAGCCGCCGCAATGGCGTCGAGGGTCTGCGCCCTGAACATATCGGCTACGAAAACGGCGTGCTGGGCGGTGTCGTGTCGACGCTGCGTGCGTATGTTCAGCCAGGCGATGCGGTGCTGGTCCACAGCCCTACCTACATCGGCTTTACCAAGTCCATCGAGGCCGCGGGCTATCGTATTGTCCACAGCCCGCTTAAGCTCGACGACCAGGGCGTGTGGCGTATGGACTTTGAGGACATGGAGCACAAGCTCGCCCAAAACCACATCCATGCCGCGGTGTTCTGCTCGCCGCACAATCCCTGCGGCCGCGTATGGGAGCGCGACGAGATTGAGCGCGCCATGGACATCTATTGCCAGCACGATTGCGTGGTGATTTCGGACGAGATTTGGTCCGATATCATCCTGCCGGGGCACAAGCACATCCCGACGCAGTCGGTGAGCGAGGATGCCCGCATGCGCACGGTTGCCCTCTATGCGCCGAGCAAGACGTTCAACCTGGCGGGCTTGGTCGGCAGCTACCACATCATCTATAACGAGACGCTGCGCGACCGCGTGTGCGCCGTGTCCAACAAGACCCACTACAACGAGATGAACGTCCTCTCCATGCACGCGCTTATCGGTGCCTACCAGCCGCAAGGCTACGAGTGGGTGGACGAGCTCAACCAGGTGCTTGCCGGCAATATCGAGTACTTCTGCGATTACGTGGACGAGCATTTTGAGGGCGTGTCCTATTCGCGTCCGCAGGGCACGTACATGGTGTTTCTGGACTGCACCGAGTGGTGCCGAGAGCATGGCCGCGATATTCAGTGGTTGCTCGATGAGGGGGCACGCGTGGGCGTGGGGTATCAGGACGGCCGCCCGTTCCACGGACCCTGCCACATTCGCGTGAATCTGGCGCTGCCGCTTTCGCGCGTAAGGGAGGCGTGCGACCGCCTGGACCGCTACGTTTTTAATGCACGGTAAGTGAGCACTGCATGCGGGGCCTTCTGCCAAGTCGGCTTGAAGGTCCCACACGGTAAAGCGCCTGTAACAATTGGGCACTCGTGTGGTTTTGTTTGCTATTATCTTTAACCATTTAAGTCTGTAAACAGGATCGTATGGAGCTCGATGAAAAGATCCCGTCGCTCGGTTGCCATTTCGTTGTTTGTTGCGCTTGCAGTGGCGAGCGTCTTTGTCGTAGCGATAGCTGGCTGCTCCGGGTCGAATGACGGAGCCTCGACGTCTGCATTAGAAGGTCTGGACGCCTCGCAAGTCAAAGACGACGACCTTAAGACGCTCAACGTCGGCAGCGACCTCTATCCACCGTTTGTGTATACCGACGAGTACGGCGATATCGTTGGCCTGGATGTCGAGATATTGACCGAGGCTTTGGCTCACATTGGTTACAAGCCAAAATACCAGCTGATCGACTGGGAAAAGAAGAAGGAGCTGCTGGCGAGCGGCGAACTCGATTGTGTCATGGGCAGCTTTAGTATGACGGGTCGCGAAAACGAATATCGTTGGGCCGGCCCGTACCTTGCGAGCCGCCAGGTGGTCGCGGTCGATCCCCAGAGCGATATCTACACGCTTGCCGATCTTGAGGATAAGATCGTGGCGGTTCAGTCCACCACCAAGCCCGAGGACATTTTGCTCAATCGCACAAATGAAAACGTTCCGCAGATCAAAGAGCTCTACTGCTTTTCGGACCGCTCATACCTGAACCCGGCGCTCGTCGAAGGTCTGGTCGACGCCATCGCCGCGCATGAGTCCACGCTGCTCACCTACGAAAAAGACTATGGTGTGACGTATCGCATTTTGGATGAGCCGCTGCTAGAGGTTGGTTTGGGCACCGCTTTCGATATCAACGATACGCGTGGCATCGACGTTAAGCTCACCCGTGCCTACCAAGAAATGCTTGCCGATGGCACCATGGAACGCCTGGTGTCAAAGTACTTTGATGACCCTTCGCCATTTTTGAATATGGAGGGCCTGTCATGATCGATGCGCCCGACCACGCCGCTCAGGAGCGGGGCAATCGTTCGACAGGGGCATGGCTCCTTGTCGCTCTGCTGGGGATAGCGCTCTCGGTTGTTGCCGGCATGATGAGCTACGGTTATACGACGGCCCAAGCCGAGCAGCGCTTTGCCGACGTTGTCGATTACGTGGCGACGCAGAGTCTTTCCTACGATGCGTTCAACAGCGCCTATACGACCAAAAACCTGATTCGCGTTATGGAGATCGCCGGAGAGGCTGCCCGCGATATGGAGCGCGACGGTTCGGTGGATAACGCCATGCTGGAGCAATACGCCGACCAGTTCAACGTGAGCGCGCTGATCGTGACGGACGCATCGGGCAATTTGGTGTCCGAGTCCTCGACGGGCGATGTGGACTACGGGTCGCTCGCTACGTATCTCAAAGAATCACCCGTGCTTGAGGTGGCAACTCATCCGCTTAAGTCCTATACCGCCCGCATCACGCTTGCGGATGATTCGGTCGCAGACATTGGCTGCGTGACTCGGCAGGATGGCGAGGGCATCGTTATCGCGGTAAGGCATCAGAGCGCGAAAGCGGTTGCAAGCAATACACTCAAACTGCAGAGCTTGCTTGATGGCTATGAAACCATCGATAGCGGCAATATCGTGATCGAAAGCGACGGCAAGGTCGTTGCGACCAATGCCGTTGAACCCACCGTATTGGGCGTGTTCGATCTGCCTGCGACGGATGTCTTTATTGTCGACGGTATTAAGGATCGATGTCTGGCTGGTAAGGTCAGATTGGTTAACGCCGACGGCGAGTGGTATTTGGGCACATTTGGAAAAGCGCACAAATTCTATGTGTACACCTATGCCTCGGCGCAGCGCTACTTTGAGGTCGCCGCGGCTGTTGCCGCCGGCGTGCTGGTGCTCTACGGCGGTGTTATAGCCGTTGTTGTGACGGTGCGTCGTCGCGCTGATCGTCGACGTTTGACGGACTTGCTGCAGCAGGAGCGCGACTATGGCGACAAGCTGGCAAAGGCGGCGCGTGAGGCCTCGTCTGCCAACTCGGCAAAGACGGAGTTTCTGCGTCGCATGAGCCACGATCTGCGCACGCCCATCAACGGCATTCGCGGCATGGTCGAGGTTGGCGATGCCAATGCGGACGATCTACAAAAGCAGACTGAGTGCCGCTCAAAAATCTGGACGGAATCGGGACTGCTGCTCGACCTTGCCAACGAGGCGCTCGATATGAGTCGCCTGGAGAGCGGGCAGGTCGACCTGAACCTCGTGCCCATAAATTTGGTGGCCCTCAACTGTGAAGTGCGCGATATTCTGGAGCGCCAGGCCGAGGAGCGTCTGGTGACAATTATCTCCGACCAGCAGACGCTTAATCATCCCTATGCGCGGGTGAGCGTGACGCACCTCAAGCGTTTGTTGCTCAATATTGCCGGCAATGCCGTCAAGTACAACCGCCAGGGCGGCTATGTCCGCCTGGTGTGCCGCGAGGTGGAGCCAGCGGATGGCGTCCCCGTCTATGAATACACGATCGCCGACAACGGTATTGGCATGAGCGAGGAGTTCCAAAAGCACCTCTACGAGCCGTTTTGCCGCGAGGAGCAGCAGGTGGAAGGCGCTTCGTCGGGAACTGGCCTGGGCGCGCCTATCGCAAAACAGCTGGTCGAGCTTATGGGCGGAACCATGAGTTTTACGAGCGTCTTGGGGCAGGGGACGACGTTTACCATCCGCCTGCCGTTCGAGAAATGCAAACGCTCCGAGATTCCTCAGGCAGTTCGCGCGGATGCGGGCGATGACGATGCGCTCCAGGGCTTGCGCGTTTTGCTCGTAGAGGATAACGATCTGAATGCCGAGATCGCGCAGTTTACGCTCAGCCGTGTCGGCGCCGTCGTGACGCATGCTAAGGATGGCGAGTCTGCCGTTGAGGCGTTTGCCGCGAGCGCACCGCACGAGTACGACGTGGTGTTGATGGACATCATGATGCCTGGCATCGATGGCCTTGAGGCCACGCGTCAGATTCGAGCGCTCGATCGCGAGGATGCCGCGACCACGCCGATTATCGCCGTGAGTGCCAACGCCTTTGCCGACGACCGCAAGCTTTCGCGCGAGGCGGGCATGAACGCGCACCTGAGCAAGCCTGTGAGCTCGCAAGAGCTCGTCGAGGCGCTAGCACACATCGCCGCCGGCGTTTCATAAGCATATGGCCCGGTTCCAAGGTGGGTTGGAACCGGGCCATATTGCTATTTGCGAGACCTGCTGAGGGGCTTACTTTTCCTGAATCTGCTTACCGCAGAGATGCTCAATCGTAATCTCGTAGAGTTGGACGCCCTTAATGTCCTTGGCGATTTCCTCTTCGACTTCCTCGGCAGAAGGGTAGTACTTAAGGGCGAGCTGGCGGACTTTGTCCTCGATAAACGCGGGGGTGTCATTCGCCAGGCGACAACGGCCAAAGACGACGGTGCTCATAACGTAGGGAGCCCAGTCACCGTCCTTGTACCACTCGTTGCCGTAAACGGTAAAGCAGACCTTGTCATCGCGCTTGAGTGCGTCGACCTTGTGGCCTGCCTTGGCGCCATGGAAATAAATCTTGTCGTGCTCGGCGTCAAAGAAGTAGTTGACGGGAATGGCGTACGGGTAGCCATCGTCGCCGTTGACGGCAAAGACGCCGCGCTTGCAGGTGGCGAGCAGTTTGCGCGCTTCCTCGTCGGTGATGGCGCGTTTCTTTCGACGTAAGGGCCTAAACATCGCTGGCTTCCTTTCTGGTCGTGCGTGGTTGTTGCAAAAACTATAGCGAAATGGATCCGTTTTTCTTGATGCGGGCGAGTATGTTTTTGAGCTTGTTAAAGTCGAGCGGTTTGGACAGATGGGCGTTCATGCCGGCATCGTGTGCCGCCTTGGCGTCCTCGGCAAAGGCATTGGCGGTGAGCGCGATGATGGGGATATCGGCTGCATCGACCTTCTCGCTCAGACGAATCGCGCGGGTTGCCTCATAGCCGTCCATGCCCGGCATCATAATGTCCATCAGGATCGCATCGAAGCTGCCGGCGGGATGCGATAGGTACAGATCGACGACTTCGTTGCCGTTGGCGGCGCGGGTGACCACGACGCCCTCGGATTCTAGCAGCGCCTGGGCAATCTCGGCATTCAATTCGTTGTCTTCGGCGAGCAGTACGTTCATGTCGGCGAGCGAGCAGTCGAGCGCCCCCTCGACCGTATTCGCCCGCGCCTGGGGGTTCTTGTCGATATCGAGCGGAATCTCCACGTAGAACGAGGTGCCCGCATGGAGCTCGCTGGTGACTTCGATGGTGCCGCCCATCAGTTCAATAGCGACTTGACGATTGGCATGCCCATGCCGGTTCCTTGGAACTTGCTACGCGCATCGTTACCTTCTTGGGCAAACGGCTCATAGATATGCTTTAAAAACTTGGAAGTCATGCCAATGCCGGTATCCGAAACGCTAAAGCAAAAGAGCGCGCGCCCGTTATCGAGTGGCTTGGTCTTTGAGCTAAAGGTGACGGAGCCGCCGTACTTGTTGTACTTAATGCTGTTGTCTAACAGGTTGATCATGATCTGTCGGATATGGGTGGGACTGCCGACCATGTATGGCCCCGTGGTGTATGGCAGACTATTGTCCTGCATGGTGATGCCGTTATCGGATGCGCGGAGCTTGCACAGCACTAGCGTATTGTCACAGAGCTCTTTGAGGTTAAAAGGCGCATGTTCCAGTGTTATCTTGCGGTCTTCGATTTTGCCCATCTCGAGGATGTCGTTAATCAGCGAGAGCAGGTGATTGGCGGCAACACGAGCCTTGGCGCGGCTTTCGCGGGCGACCTGGATATCGCCTTCCTTCAATTCCTCGATATCGATAAGGCCCAGGATGCCGTTGAGCGGCGTACGGATGTCGTGGCTCATGCGCGTGAGGAATGCCGTCTTAGCGGCGTTGGCGGCGTCGGCTTTTTCGCGCTCGGTTCGAGCGCGCACGAGCGCCCAGATGAGCAGGACGATGCTGACCGACAACATACCGATGAGGGTGGAGGCAACGGCGGTGCGGTTGCGATAAAGGAATTGAAGCGTGTTGGATTCCTGGGCCGTGTACGACGTAGAGGAGTAATTGCTTGCGGAGAGCGATTCTCCGGCATTGATGATGCCCTTGTTGATGATTCCCAGCAGCTCGGGCTTTCCGCGCGAAATCCAGCACGAGAGCTCGCAGGTGTCAGGGAGCTCGACCGTCTCGCAGTCCTCGAGATCATAACGATCGCCGAGGGTTTTTACGCGTGAACTGGGAGCGACGACGCAGCGCGCCGTTCCCCTCCTGAGGGCGTCGAACGCTTCATCGTCGGATCGGTATTCGGTCACGGTCGCTGTGGGGAACAGACTTTCAAGTACGTTTCGGTTGATAAACGATGATTTGGTACAGGCGATGTTCTGAAGGTCTTTGTTCAGGTTGCTTCCGCTGTGGATGGCGGTGAGGGATATGGTCCCCAACGATACCGACTGCACAACGCCTGATTGCTCGGCAAACCAGTAATCTCGGTATACCGGCAGCGCGACGTCTATGCTTCCCTTTGACAGGGCCTTTGACATCATCTTGTAGCTATCAAAGGCGACGGTTTTGACCGTAATGCCAAATTTATCGTGCAACGTCGTCGCAAGCGATGCGAGCGAGCCTTCCATTTTGCCGTCTTCGTCTTCGTTGCAGTAGGGGAGTTTGCCCGTAATGTAGCCGAGCGTGATGGTGTTGTTGTTCGCCTTGAGCCAGGCGCGCTCATCGCCGGTGAGCGAGGATGATCCGCTGTTTTGCGCTGAATAGTTCGATTTGACCTCGTCGTTATAGCGGGGGTTGACGCGGTTGATTGCCGCCATTGCGGAGTTGATGTTGTCCATCAGGTCGGGGCGGCTTTTGGGAACGGCAAAGTAGTAGTCGCTCGAACCGACGTAGAACATGGGCGACGCCTCGGGTGACGAAATGGTGTCGTTCATGATGATGGCGTCGACCTCGCCGTTTGCGAGCGCGTCAAAGAGAACGGAGCCTCCGTTATACTCCCTGTATGTGCAGGCGATTCCCTCGTTGGCGAGCCACTGCTGGCCGACGATGGTTTGCATAACACCGGAGTTGTAACCGATGGTGAGACCCTGGAGTGCTTGAGGGTCACCCTTGGCCAGGTCGTCACGGTCGGGCCTGGCGTAGATGTAGTAGCGCTCGGTGCCCTCGGCGTTCGAGGAAAAGAGCAGCTTTTGGGCGCGTTCCTCGGAGTAGGAGATGTTGGGCATGAGGTCGATCTCGCCTGCCTCGAGCATGTCCATAAGCTCGGTGAAGGTGCCGGAGACGTATTCGTACCGCCAGCCGGGCGTGTAGTACGACAGGGTCTGGAGGTACTCGTAACCCCATCCCGAGAGACGCTCGCCGGGGGTGCCGTTCTGGAAGCCCTCGTTGTTGACGAGCCAGCCGACGCGGACCGTCTTGACTGGCTGACTAGAGTCATCGGCAAAAGCCTGGACAGGCGCGATGGAACTCAGTGCGGCAAGCGCGGCAAGCACAATGGGCAGGGCGCGACATATAACTGAACGAAGGACAGTGGCAGCTCTCACATGCAATCCTAACGAATCGAGACATTACCGCATAAGGATACCAGCTCAGCCTGCCCAGCCGGCAGCTGTACCGCTAAACGCTCCCGCCCGGCAGTCATTGGGTGTTCCTATAGTTTTGTCAACCGTCGGGGCTACTCCCGGTAGGGCACCCGGTCGCGCATCACGGCGTATATCGCCCTGAGCCGCTTTCTCGCGACGGCCTTGAGCGCCCGCCCGTGGCCCATGCCCCGCGCCCTGCAGGCCCGGTAGTACTCGCCGTAGCGCCCCGACGACCTGACCAGGCTGTTGCACGAGAAGATCAGCAGGGACTTGAGCCTCGCGTCGCCGCGCCTGGACGCCCTGACCGACCTAACCGACGTGCCGGAGCTTCTCACCCTCGGTGCGATGCCGCAGTACGAGGCCAGGTGGTCGTGGTCTGGGAACCTCCCGATGTCGACCGACACCGCGAGCTGCGCCGCCGTCCTCGGCCCGATGCCGGGCACGGTGAGTAGGCACGCGTAGGTCTCGTCGCCCTCGAGCAGCGCCGCCGTCTCGGCCTCGAGGGCCCCGGCCTCGTCGAGGGCCTCCGATATCCGGGCGGCCAGGAACCTGACCTGCCTGTTCTCGGCCTCGACGAGCGCCGGCGGGCGCGCAGTCGAGGCGGCCGCGGCCTCCCCGGCGGCCTCGGCCCGCGGGCCCCCGGCCCCGGAGCGGGCGATCCCCCACGCCCCGCCGAACCCGGCGAGCAGCTCCATGTATTCCGTAACATCTAAATCGACAAAAACGGCAGCATAAAGTCGACACTTCCCGCAAGGGGCATGCTGACCAGAT
>NZ_WWSL01000022.1:0-41200 GCF_009875845.1 Collinsella sp. BIOML-A6 | reverse complement strand
AAAGCCGTTTGTCTCCACCCGCGTAGCGGGTGGTTTAAAGCTGGCCGCTGCGCGGCCAGCAGACTAAAGTCTTGAAATGAGAGGGCGCTGACCTTCTGGTCGCGCCCTCGAAATTGAACGTCAGATTGGCGTGAATGCGGCCCGCGCAGCGTCGGCAGGTCCGCCGTTCGGCAGAACGGCGGAACGACAACTACTCTACTGTGACGCTCTTAGCGAGGTTACGGGGCTGATCGACGTCGCAGCCGCGCAGGATGGCGACCTCGCGGGCGAGCAGCTGCAGCGGGACGCTCGCCGTGATGGGGCTGAACACGTCGCGGACGGCCGGCACGCGGATGATGCAGTCGGCGATCTTGTTGATCTCCTCGTCGCCCTCGGTGGCAACGACGATGACCTTGGCACCGCGCGCCTTGCACTCCATAAGGTTCGACACGGTCTTGTCGTAGGTGGCGCTCTTGGTGGCCACGGCGATGACGGGGAAGCCCGTATCGATCAGCGCGATGGGGCCGTGCTTCATCTCGCCGGCAGCATACGCCTCGGCATGCAGGTAGCTGACCTCCTTGAGCTTGAGTGCGCCCTCGTAGGAGATGGCAGCACCCATACCGCGGCCCACGAACAGCGCCGACTGCGCATCCTTGCACAGCAGGGCGGCCTCGTGCACGGCCTCGGTCTGCGTGTCCAAAATCCACTGGATCTGCTCGGCCGTATCGGAAAGCTCGCGGAACATCATGCGCGTCTGCTTGGTGGTCAGACGGTACTTGACCTGCGCCAGCAGCAGAGCCAGCAGCGTCAGGCTCACAACCTGGCCGATGAAGCTCTTGGTCGAGGCGACCGCGATCTCCTTGTTGGCCTTGGTGTAGATGACGCCGTCGCTTTCGCGCGCCACCGGGCTGCCCACCACGTTGGTGATGCCAAAGACCTTGGCGCCCTTGATACGCGCGTCGCGAATGGCGGCGAGGGTATCGGCCGTCTCGCCCGACTGGGACACGGCAACGACGAGCGTCGTCGGCGTGATGATGGGGTTGCGATAGCGGAACTCGCTGGCAGCCTCAACCTCGGTGGGAATGCGAGCCCAGCCCTCGATAAGGTTCTTTGCGATGAGGCCGGCGTGATAGCTGGTGCCGCAGGCGATCACGTAGACGCGGTCGATATCGTTGAGCTCCTCGAGCGAAAGACCCAGCTCGTCGATATCGAGCTCACCGGCGGGGGTCATGCGGCCAACCAGGGTATCGCGCACGACGCGAGGCTGCTCGTGGATCTCCTTGAGCATAAAGTCGGGGTAACCGCCCTTTTCGGCCATGTCCAGGTCCCAATCGATATGGGTGATCTTGGGCTCAATCACGTTGCCGGCCTCGTCGGTGTACTCGACGCCCGCAGGCGTAAGCTTGGCAAACTGACCGTCCTCGAGCACCACGACATCGCGGGTGGCATCGATAAGCGCGATCACGTCGGAGGCAACGTAGGAGCCGGTCTCGCCCACGCCGACCACAATCGGAGAGTCCTTGCGGGCCACGGCGATCACGCCGGGCTCGTCGGTGCACATGGCGGCCAAACCATAGGCGCCGACCACGTGGGTGCAAGCCTCGCGCACGGAGGCCATCAGGTCGTGCGTCTCGACATAAGCTTCTTCGATCAGATGCGCGAAGACCTCCGTATCGGTCTCGCTCTTAAAGTGATGGCCGCGGCTCTCCAGCTCCTCGCGCAGCTCGGCGAAGTTCTCGATAATGCCGTTGTGGACGATGGCGATACGACCGTCGCAGCTGGTGTGGGGATGAGCATTAACGACGGAGGGCTTGCCGTGGGTGGCCCAACGGGTGTGACCGATACCGCAGGTTGCGTCGCTATCGATATTGGAAAGCTCGCTCTCCAGACCCGCAACCTTACCCACGCGGCGGATAACGTCGAGGTGCGCCGCGGCGCCCTCGCCCACCTCGAGCGCGACGCCCGAGGAGTCATAGCCGCGATACTCCATGCGCTTAAGGCCTGTGACCAGGATGTTCTTTGCAATATCAGATCCGGTGTAGCCGACAATTCCGCACATAGGATAAATCCCTTCGTTCGCGTGACTGCAAGACGTCCACGCGCAGGGGGCGCTGAGACGTATAACGTTCGAGTATTGTACTCACGCAAGCGCAAGCTGATATACCAGAAGTGGTATCTCAACTTAGATACCACCCGATGCACACATGCCCAAACCATCACGATGGGGACAGGCGCCTTTGCGGTGGCTTGACCGGTTCTAGAGGCGCAGATGACGCTCGAGCCGATTACCCAGGGCAGTGAGCGCCATGACAATGACGTAGTAGACCACGGCCGCCACCAAAAACGGTTCAAAGGCCCGATAGGTGAGCGCTTGCACGCTCTGGGCGGCACACATCATGTCCATCAGGCCGATGGTTGCCACCAGCGAGGAGCTCTTGAGGACCGTGATCACTTCGTTGACCAGGGCGGGGGCAATCGAGCGCATCGCCTGCGGAACAACGATCTTGCGCATCATGGGAACATAGCGAAGCCCGATGGCCCGAGCGGCATCGTCTGACCCCGGTCAACGCCCTCGATACCACCGCGTACCGTCTCGGACACCGTCGCTGAGCCGTTAAGCCCCAGCGTAATGACACCGGCGGCAAACATCGATATTTTAAAACCCGTGAGCTGCGGCGTCGCAAAATACGCCAAAAAGAGCAGCACGATAAGCGGAACGCCGCGAAAGATAGAGGTGTAGAAGCTGAGCACCGCACGCAATGGGCGACAGGGTAAAACCTTGAGCACGGCAATGAGAAAGCCCAGGGCAAGCGCTATAACCAGAGCGGCGGCCGTCACCTGACAGGTCGCGACCAGGCCGCTCATAAACATCGGTATATATGGTTCTAGCAGTTCAAACTTCATCAGCATGCCCTTGGCGCGCGCCGCATCGGCTCGCTATTTTCCGGCAACCGTCGACGTGCCGGAAGCGGAATAGTCGCCGTTCCACATAAAGTCGGCGCCCACATACTGCTTGATATAGCCGTCGATGGTGCCATCCTCGAGCATCTCGCCGATGCACTCGTCAAGCGCCACGACAAAGCCGGCACCCTTCTTGGCCATCAGGCGGTACACGCCCACATGACCGCTCGTCTCGGAACGATCGAGCAGGCCCAGCACCAGGCCCTTGTTCGCATCGCGCATGGACTGGCCCTCGGCGCCGTCGCACAGGTAGGCATCGATGCGCCCGGCGAGCACCTCTTGCAGGCACTGGTCGCCGCCGTCGTACGTGTGAATATCGGCATCGGGCATGACCTTGGCGATGAACTTGTTCTGCACGGTGCCGGTGGTGCAGGCGATGGACTTGCCGGCAAGGTCCTCGACGCGCTTAACAGGATCGCCGCCAAGTGTGAGAACGCCTACGAGCGGCTGATAATAGCCGCGCGTGAAGTCGTACGTCTGCTCGCGCTCTTCGTTGGAGCTCATCGCCATGGTAAAGGCCTTGTCATCGCTCTGCACCGATGCGAGCGTGGCAGCAAAGTCCTGCGGCTCAAAGTCGTAAGAAAAGCCCAGGCGCGAGGCCATCTCATCGGCAATGGCGATATCCAGGCCGACAACCTTCTGCTTGCCATCCGACTGCGTCTCCAGATAGCGATAGGGCGCGAAGGCATCGTCGCCCACAAAGGTGAGCTTGGCGCCTTTGATATCGTCGCCTGCACCCGCAGCAGAACCAGCGGCAGAGCCCTTGTCAGCGCCATTGCCAGCGCAACCGCTCGCCGCAACTAATGCTGTACCGGCAAGCAAACTCAGGAAATCACGACGAGAAACAGAGCGAGTCATACCAAAGCCTTTCAATCTACGTTCAAAACGGCTTCTATTGTAGACACTCCACTGTTGAGCGCGCAGCCCAGCCGCATCAAAACCACTACAAAGGGGGACAGGCACCTTTGTGGTGGTTTTGGCTCCAGCGTTTCCCCAGATAAAACCTGCCAAAATAAACCTGTCCCTCATTGGAAGGTTTTGACACCCTAGGGGCGGGCGATGCTACAATCTGGCTTGTACTTGAAACGCATCAAAGGGGCCGCTATGGCAAAGGTAAAAATCAGCGACGTCGCGCGCGAGGCGGGGGTCTCGCTGGGCACGGTTTCCAACGCGCTCAACCACCCCGAAAAGCTGCGCCCCGAGACCCTCAAGCTCATCAACGAGACCATCAGTCGCCTTGGCTACCTGCCCAACCAAAGCGCCCGTCAGCTCGCGGGCGGCACCACCAAGTCCTTTGGCCTGGTCCTCCCCCGTCTCGACCACGGCTTCTCGCTCCAAATTGCCAGCGGCGCCCATAACGAGGCCCGTAAGCACGGTTACGACCTACTCATCGCCAACGCCGATAACGACGATATTCTCGAGGACCATTACCTGCGCTATTTTATGGGCACACAAATGTCCGGTGTCATGGTTCAGCCCATGGCGTCCCCCGACTGGCACGCCGCCATGGCCAAGATGCCCGTGCCGATCGTCCATCTGGACATCCACTGTTCCGAGCCCGGTTATTACGTGGCCGCCGACAACGAGGCGCAGGGGCGCATTATCGCCGGGCTCGCCATCACCCGCGGCGCACGCCATATCACCGTTGTGGGCAGAGCGGCATTTATGCAGCTCACCCTGCGCGTGCTTGGCATTCACAAGGCCCTTGCCCTGCACCCCGATATCAAAATCGAAGTCATCGACGCCGGCGAATGGAATACCGCTGCCGACGGCTACGGCATTGGCGCTCAGATTGCCGGGCGCCCTGCCGACGAACGTCCCGATTTTGTCGTCGGCCTGACCGACGTGTTGGCCTCGGGCGTTATTTCAGCATTGGTCGACAAAGGCATCTCCGTCCCCGAGCAGATTCGCGTGGCCGGATGCGACGGCAACCCGCTTGCATGGAGTGGGTCGGTCCCCCTCACCACGGTGGCACCCCCGGGCTACGAAATTGGCCGCAAGGGTGTCCAACTGCTGCTGGAGCAAATCGAGAACAAGGTCCCGACAAAGACCAAACATATCCGCGTCGGCTCTGCCGCGCGCCCCGTCACCGCGGTCACGGCCGCCGAGGACATCAACCGCCAAGAACTCGTACGGCCGTTCCTCCTCGAGCGCGCCAGCACCCAGGCAAGCAACCACGCCGAAGCCACCGCCATCAACCTCGGCGCCTACCTGTAGCAAAAAGCGCCGCAGCGGAATCAACCCCGCCGCGGCGCTTTTTCCGGCCCCACGCCCATTAGCCAGGGCTACAGCTAGGGTTATTTATGGAATGCAATCCATATTTTCATGAGTTATTTTGATAAAATGGATTCAATTCCATATTTTTTGTAATTATACATAAATATTGATTTTGTTCCAATATTTTCAGACCCAGGGAGAGGCTTTATGGATTTGATTGACCGCAAACAGTACCTCGACTGGCTCATTTCGTGGAAAGACTCGCATGTTATCAAGGTCGTTTCGGGCGTGCGTAGGTCAGGCAAATCGAAGCTATTCGAGATTTACCGTGGTCATTTGCGCGACCATGGAACCACAGATGCCCAGGTTATATCCCTCAACTTTGAAGATCTGGAGTTCGAGTCTCTTACGTCGTATAGAGCACTCTACGACTACGTTTCCGCCAGACTCGTCCCCGATAAGATGAACTATGTTTTTCTGGACGAGATACAGCATGTCGAGCACTTCGAAAAAGCCGTCGACAGCCTATTTATCAGGGATAATGTCGATCTCTACATAACCGGTTCCAACGCCTATCTGCTCTCGAGCGAGCTGGCAACCTTACTATCCGGTCGCTACGTAGAGCTTAAGATGCTGCCCCTCTCCTTTAAAGAGTTTTGCTCGGCAAAAACCAATGGCGGAAAGGCTCCTACCCAGCTGTTTGACGAGTACATCACCCGGGGCTCCTTTCCCTTTATCGCCGAAACGGGTATCCAGGGCCCCCAGGCGCGTGATTACCTTATGAGTCTCTACGACACCATAGTCATACGCGACGTTATCGAACGCTTGAAGGTCTCGGACGTCTCGACCCTGCGCGATATCACCAAGTTCCTACTCCATAACATCGGAAGCCGAACCTCGGTTAAAAAAATCTCCGACACGCTCTCGTCCAACGGCAACAAAACCGATCAGAAGACCGTCGCCAAGTATCTCAAAGGCTTAACAGACAGTCTCGTACTGTATTCAGCGCCGCGCTACAACGTACGCGGTCGACAGCTTCTAACAACAAACGGCAAATACTACGCCGTTGACCTTGGACTTAGAGGCGCTCTCGTCAAAACTCAGAGCAGCGACATCGGTCATATTCTCGAAAATGTCGTCTATCTCGAGCTTCTACGCCGCGGATACGACGTCTACGTGGGCGATATCGATGATGGGGAGATCGATTTTGTTGCCCTAGGCTCAGACGAGACGGCCTATTTTCAGGTTTCAGCCACTACGCTCGACGAAACCACCCTCAACCGCGAGTTGGCCCCCTTTAAGAAAGTCCGAGACAACTATCCCAAGACGCTTCTTACGCTCGACACGCTATTTGCTGACGCAAACTACGAAGGAGTTCGCAAGCGCAACGTAATCGACTGGCTCTTGGAATAACTCGTAACGTCCAAAGCCCCGCCAACCTCTTGCCAAGGCGGCTGCCTCGATTATTTAAAGCACAAAGCCCCTCTTATCGGCCAAAACTGCAGTCTTGGCCGATAAGAGGGGCTGGCCGTATCAGCGCTTCCGCGCGGGCGCCGCTGTCGTCACCGCTAGCGGCAGACAACGCCCACGGGCGCAATCGGGATCTTGGATATAGATGCGGACACCCAGCTAAGCGGTTGGCCGCATCTTTAAAATGCTATTGAAATGACTCGGGTGCAAACGCTAACGCACGGCCTTGACCGCCGGCGTCAGATCGAACAGCGTATCGAGCACGGCCTCGCAGCCATCCGCCACGTCCTGCGGCAGCGGCACGATATCGGGGACGGCAAAGACGTGGCAGCCGGCCGTGATGCCCGAGACGCAGCCGTTGCGCGAATCCTCGACCACAGCGCATTCCTCGGGGACAAAGCCCGCGCGCTCGCAGGCGAGCAGATACATCTCGGGGTCGGGCTTGCCGTGCACGACGTCCTCGCCACAGGTCACCGTTTCAAACTTGTCAAAGAGACCGACCATCTTAAGGTTGCGCTCGGCCGTGACATGGCGCGATGACGTCGCAAGGCCCACGTGATAGCCCGCAGCCAGCAGCTCATCCAGGCACTCGGCGGCGCCGACCTTAAGCTCCAGATCGGTCTTGACCATCTCGTCGCGAATCTCCTTGTGGCGACGATAGATCGCCTCAGCGGTTTCTCTGCTGCCGTAATGTGCCTCAAGGATGTCCATAACATCGGGCAGCGTGCGACCGATAAACTGATGGATCAGCGCATCATCAATCGCGAGCCCCAGCTCAGCAGCGGGCGCTTTCCATGCCATGATGCCCAGACGCTCAGTATCGACCAGCGTTCCATCCATGTCAAAAATAACAGCCTTGATCATATCGGTCCCCCATCGACTCTCGCTGTCGCATTGCCACAACTCTACCGCATTTGACAACTTGTATATAACGTATATACCATATTGCGCTTTCGTTACATAGGTAGAAATCTTATGACAGGCAGCTCGGTAGGATTATAGTTTTCGACCGAGTACATATTGGTAAGGAACGTTTCATGCTTTCAGACACCACCGCACCTGCAGAGGAGCTTCAAGACAAACTCGCAGCGCTCGAACAGCTGCTTTTGGCATACGGACGCGTCGCCATCGGCTTTTCCGGTGGCGTCGACAGCAGCTTTTTAGCCGCGGTCTGCGCCCGCATCATGCCGGCCAGCACGCTTCTCGTTCACCTCACCACGCCGCTCATCGGCACGCCTGAACAGGCTTCGTTTGAGCGGTCCGTTGACGGGCAAGCCAATGAGGAGCCGCATTTTAAGCTCCCTGTGCTCAATCTTTCGGTCGATCAGTTGCAGCTCCCCCAAGTAGCCTGCAACGATGCCAATCGCTGCTACCACTGTAAGCAGGCCGGCTTTACCGCCATCGTCAACCACGCCAAGTCGCTCGGCTTTTCCACCGTCATCGATGGCAGCAATGCAAGCGATCGCGGTGACTACCGCCCTGGCATGCGCGCCGCAGAAGAGCTCGGCGTACGCTCCCCTCTTATGGAGGTCGGCTTTACCAAGGACGAAGAGCGTGAGCTGTTGCGCGCATGGGGCTATCCCGTTTGGAACCTGCCGGCGGGAGCCTGTCTTGCCACGCGCGTCCCCACGGGCGAGGAGCTTACGCGCGAGAAGGTCTCCCTGATTCGCGTCTGTGAGGATTACCTGCACGATCTCGACCTGGCGCAGGTACGCGCGCGCTTGGTCGGCGGCTGCATGCATATCGAGGCCGCGCCCACAGATGTCGCCAAGATCGCCGCCCTCGGCGGTGCTGCCGTCGACGGCGAGGGCAAGACCCCGTTGCCCGCTGCCATCGAGTCCGCGCTGCGCGAGCTGGGCTGCGCCCACATCTCCCCCGAGGTCACCCCCTACATCCACGGCAACATGAACCAGTAGCGTATCCCGATAAGTTGCGGTGGAATAGTTCCCGTTTTGCGGCCTATCGGGCCAAAACAGGAACTATTCCACCGCAACTCCGTTTGGCGAGCATGGACCCGCAGACCCGCCAAAAAGGACAGGTTTATTTTGGCAGGTTTTATCTGGGGAAACATCGCAAGACAATCGCCCCTCTAGCACCCATCCGACTTCGAGAGACACTAGAGGGGCGACCCGGCTGCATCTACTTCCTCCGATATCGGCGATTGCGGCTCGTCGATGAACCCATTACCTCAATGAGTCCTTTATCTGCCATTTTTGGCAGATGGTAGCTGACGGACGAATTTTGGCATTCCGTCTCTCTAAAACAATAGATTTATCTCTCTAACTTTAGAGAGATAAGCGCCTTGTTTTAGAGAGACATTTAGAGAGATGTATCGAATTCGCTGCTAGATTGCCTAATGCTATCTCTCTAACCAACCTTCTCTTTAGAGAGACATTTAGAGAGACGAGCGCAATCTCTCTAATCAAGGGCTCCACTCTTTAAGGTGCACACTTCCTAACCGCGCCCTAAGTTGCGGTGAAATAACTCACGATTAGCCTGCCAAAAAGGGACAGGTTTATTTTGGCAGGTTTTATCTGGGGAAACGCAAACAGGGCCGCGACACCTATATGGCGTCGCGGCCCTTTTCCTTGGAGAAGGATCGATTGATTGAACGGGATGACCGTCCTAGTCTTCGAGTCCGCTATTGATGAGCTCCGCAATCTCAACGGGATCGGTGCTCGCGCGCACCTTGTCGCGGAAGCCGGCGTCCATCAGCATTACGGCAGCCTTGGAGAGCAGGCGCAGATGCGTGGTTCCAGCCTCGCCGGCAGGCACGTACAGCGCGAGCGCAACATCGACAGGTACCCCATCGAAGCTCGGCCATTCAACGGGCTCGACCAGTTTAAGCACGGCAACGCCCGGCGTATGGATTGCGTCGCTTTTGGCATGCGGAACGGCAAAACCGGCGACAAGGCCGGTCTCGGCCTCGTTCTCGCGAGCAATGAAGGCAGCCTCTACGGCAGATGCGTCATCGGCAAAGCCGAGCTCGATGGCCTGCTCGGACAAATAATGCAGAGCGTCCTCGCGCGAGGCGGCGGTATACCCGATCGTCACTTGGTTGGCAGATACAAATCCCATGGAAACCTTCCTTACAACACGGACCTAACCGCAGCTTCGATGCCGTCGGCGTCCAAACCGTACTTGTGCAGCAAATCGACCGCAGGGCCGGACTCGCCATACACATCGCGCACGCCGACGCGTCGCATCGGCACCGGATGCTGTTCCGCGAGCACCGAGGCCACGGCCTCGCCAAGACCGCCGATAATCGAATGCTCCTCGGCGGTGACCACACGACCAGTCTTCTTGGCGCTGGCAACCACCAGGCGCTCATCAAGCGGCTTGATCGTGTGCATGTTGATGACCTCGGCATCGATACCATCGGCAGCGAGCGCCTCGGCAGCCTCAAGCGCCTCGGCGACCATAAGGCCACAAGCGATGATGGTCACATCGGACCCCTCGCGCACGACCACGCCGCGACCAATCTTGAACTCATAGTCCTCGCGATCGTTGATGACCGGTGTTGCCAGGCGGCCGAAGCGCATGTAGACCGGTCCCTCAAACTCATAGGCGGCGCGCACGCAAGCGCGAGCCTCGATGTCATCGGCGGGAACGATCACCGTCATACCCGGGATCGTGCGCATGAGCGCGATGTCCTCGCAGCACTGATGCGTGGCACCGTCTTCACCGACCGAGATACCCGCATGCGTGGCACCGATTTTGACGTTGAGGTGCGGATAGCCGATGGAATTACGCACTTGTTCGTACGCGCGGCCGGCGGCGAACATGGCAAAGGTGCTCGCAAAGGCGACGTGGCCCGTGGTCGCAATGCCGGCGGCGAGCCCCATCAAGTTGCTCTCGGCAATGCCGGCGTCGTAGAAGCGCTCAGGGTGCGCAGCCTTAAACTTACCGGTCTGCGTTGCGGCGGCCAGGTCGGCATCGAGAACCACAAAGTCATCGCGCTCATTGCCCAGCTCGACAAGTGCCTCGCCATAGCTAACGCGCGTGGCGACTTTCTTGACGTCTGCCATTAGAGCTCCTCCCCTGCTGCTGCGAGCTCGGCCATGGCCTGCTCAAACTGTTCATCGTTGGGCGCCTTGCCGTGCCAGCCCACCTGGTTTTCCATAAAGGAGACGCCCTTGCCCTTCACCGTCTCGGCGATAATGGCCACGGGCGAGTCGCTCACTTTGCGGGCCTCGGCAAAGGCGGCGGCAATCTGCGCCATGTCGTTACCGTCGGCGAGCTCGATCACATGCCACTTAAAGGCGCGGAACTTGTCGGCAAGCGGCATAGCCGAGTTAACTTCATCGATCGTGCCGTCAATCTGCAAGCCGTTGTGGTCGACGACGGCAACAAGATTGTCGAGCGCATGGTTGCCGGCAAACATGGCCGCCTCCCACACCTGGCCTTCCTCGCACTCACCGTCGCCCAGCAACGTGTAGACGCGGTAGCTGTCGCCCCAGTGCTTAGCGGCAAGCGCCATTCCAACTGCAGCAGAGATGCCCTGACCGAGCGAGCCGGTGGACATATCGATGCCCGGGGTGTCGTTCATGTTGGGATGGCCCTGCAGTCGGCTGCCAATATGGCGGAGCGTCTCGAGCTCTTCGACGGGAAAATAGCCGCGATGTGCCAACACCGAATACAGGCCCGGCGCCGCGTGACCCTTGGAGAGCACAAAGCGATCGCGATCGGCCTTGTGAGGGTCGGCAGGATCGATATTCATTTCCTCAAAGTACAGATACGTCATGATGTCGGCAGCACCGAGCGATCCACCCGGATGTCCCGACTTGGCCGCGTGAACCGCAGTCACGACACCCTTCCTGACCTCATTGGCGACCTTCGCCAGCTCCTGGTTGGTCATACGAATTCCTCTCTTGAGAACAACCCCGGCACCGGATGACGCGATGCCGGGGCAATCCACTCGTTAAGCCTGAGCGACGACCTTCTGCCAGTCAGCCTCGAACGAGGCAAGGCCCTGGTCGGTCAGCGGGTGATGCAGGCACTTCTTGAGAGCGGCCATGGGCACGGTCGCGATGTCGGCGCCAAGAAGAGCCGCCTGGGTCACGTGGTTGGGCGTGCGGACCGAAGCAGTGATGATCTCAACGGTGTCGTCGACGTTCTTGCCGGTCCAGTCATAGTTCTTAATGCAGGTCACAACGTTGTCGAGCTGCGAAATACCATCCTCGGCGATGTCGTCGAAGCGTCCCACAAACGGGCTGATGTAGCGGGCGCCGGCGTTGGCGGCCATAAGGGCCTGGGTCGGCGAGAAAACAAGCGTCATGTTGACACGCACGCCCGCATCGGCCAGGGCGCGACAGGCGGCGAGGCCGGCCTCGCACACGGGAAGCTTAACCACGATGTTGGGAGCCAGAGCGGCAAGACGATTGCCCTCCTCGATCATGCCCTCAGCCGTGGTGGCGGTAGACTCGGCGGACACGGGCAGTCCCTCGCAGAGCTCGGCAATCTTGAGCATATGGGGCTCAAAGTCGGCGAGCTTACCGCCAGTCTTGGCGTACAGGGACGGATTGGTGGTAACACCGGCCAGGCAGCCCCAGCTCTTGGCCTCGGCAATCTCGTCAAGGTTGGCGGTATCGATAAAGAACTTCATGGTGCAAACTCCTTCTAAGGAATCCAAAACTCAAAAATAGGACAAAGGGGATGTCCCTTTGTCCTATGTGCCGGGCCCGCAGCTGGGACATGCCCCGGGCCCGGCGTCGTGTAGGAAAAACTACCTAGTCCTCGAGAGCCTTCTCGATGCGGCTCGTGACGCCCTTGAGGTTAAGACCGACGACGTACTGCTTGATCGGGCGCTTGATGTGCTCGATCACAAAGCGCTTGCCGTCGATGTCCTGGGCAGCGAGGTTGCGGTAGAGCTTCTCGACCTGCTCCTTGACCTCGGGGTCGTTGAAGGCGTAGTGACCGGAGACATCCAGAATCTTCAGGCTGAGCTCGTCGTCTGCCAGGATGTCATCAACCTGCAGGTTAACGTCATCGCCGGTCATCCACTTGCGCCAGCGCTCGGTCTTGATAGCCTTGACCAACAACGTGTGGTACAGGTCGGAAGGATCGTCGCACAGGCCGTTGTCGACCAGGATCTGCTCGGTAGCGCAGAGCTTGAGGTAAGCGCGGGTCTCCTCGGTGCCGTACTGAGGGGCGACATTGGAGGCCGTCACGTGAGCCGGGATGTGCTCGAGCAGCGTCGCGTCGTCCAGGTAGTCGGCGTTGTGCTCCTTCAGGCCCACGCCGTAGCGCTTGGCCATGTCGGCGAGCTCGCGGGCATTCTTAAAGTTGTAATGACCGACCTGCTCGGTCCAACGGGTGAGCGTACCGGTCTGACCGACGATAAAGGTGGGCATGGGGCAGCCGCGCTTCTCGAGCTCGGGCTGCAGCTGAGAAATGAACTCCTCGTACTTGTCGGTAGAGGTCAGGCCGCCATTGGTCTCCTCGGTACCGACCTCATAGGCAACCTCGGGCAGGTTATGCTCGCGACGGTACTGCTCAAGGTAGTCGATAAGATCGATCGTGCGGCGAAGCACCACGTCGAGCGGAATAACCTTGCCGATCTGATAGGGGTCCTTGGTGGGGTCGACCATCAGCAGGTCAAAGCCCGCCTCCATGTCGGCGACGAATGACTTGCGAGCGAGCTCCATGGCCTCGTCCTCGGGCAGGTGGGCGTTACGCTCCTCGTCGCGCTGCCACGGACCGCCGTGATCGCGGCACAGGTAGTACGGACCGGTGTAACCCACCTCGTCGGCAACCTTCTTGATGTCGGCGGCAAAGCGCGTCTGGTCCCAACCGTTGACGTAGCCGGCGCCCATCTCGTCCATATCGACCTGGTTGCGGCTGGCGATAAACATGGGTGGGAAATCCTCGTCCTTGGCAAGCTCGAACACGGCCTGAATCAGGTTGGGGCTCATGGGGCCAATGCCGACCATGGTTGCGTGATCGCCGCTATCCTGTAGCTTGAGCATGCCCTGAACGGCCTGGCGGATGGTGAGGTTGGACATTTTGTTCTCCTTCTCCAGAGGATTTTTGACAAAAGTTCCCTGGGACCCAGATGTGGGCCCTATCAGTACGGATGGATTATGTTGTGTAGGGGCGGTTGTGCGGAGTCAAATCCATCCCTCCGCACAACCGGAGTCCTTAAAGGTTTACTTGGCCTGCTTATCGAGCGTGGGCTTCATGGCAATCAGGATTGCAGCGGCGACCAAGGAGCCAATCACGATGTCCAGGCAGAACAGCGCGACGTTGTTGGTGGCCAGGGCGACGATAAAGCCACCATGCGGAACGTAGCAATCGATGCCCTGGAAGGCGGCAAGCGCCGCGCCCACGGCAGAGCCGATGCAGATGCCGGGCAGGGTGTGGCCAAGATCCTTGACCGCGAAGGGGATAGCGCCCTCGGTAATGCCGATGCAGCCCATGAACAGCGCGGAGATGCCCATCTGACGGTCAGCGTCATCGAACTTGTTCTTGGCGATGAGCGCGGCGAGACCACAGGCGATCGGGGGAATGGCGACGGCGACGCGGAACATACCGTTGGGGCCGTAGATACCGGAGGCCATGATGGCCATGGTAAAAGTCGAAGCGGTCTTGTTGATAGGGCCACCCATATCGAAGGCGGTCATAACACCAATGACCAGGCCCAGGACAACGGCGGAGCCGCCCTGCAAGCTACCGAGCACGCTGGTGAGCCAATCCATCACAAAGCCAAGCGGCGTGGCCAGGATGTAGATGTAGGCCATACCCAGGACGAGAGAGGTCAGAATCGGGATGATCAAGATCGGCATGATGGTCTGAATGGTGTTGTTGACCTTCCAGGTCTTCATCCAGCGGACAAAGTAGCCGCAGATAACCGCCATGATCATGGCACCCAAGAAGCCGGTCGAAACGCTGTTGCCGCTCGGGGTGACGACGGCGTTGTTAACCAAGTAGCCCAGGACGAAGCCAGGGGCAAGCGCGGGCTTGCCGGCCATCGAGTAGGAGATGTATGCCGCAAGCACCGGAATCATCATAGAGATGCCGGCCATGCCGATGGTGTTAAGGCTCACCATCAACGGGTTGGTGACCTCCATGCCGCTAGCACCGGCAGTACCGGACGCCAACGAAAAGGCAAGGAACACGCCACCGATAACGACGATGGGGATAAAATAGGAAACGCCGGTATTGAACGCATTGAGCAGCGTCTTGCCAGGATCGGCAAAGATGGACTGCTTGGACGCCGGTGTCGGGGCCTGCGGGGCAGCGGAGACGGCCTTCTTCTCTGCCTTGGCCTCGGCCTTGGGCGCGTAAACTGCGCCACCCGTCGCCTTAATGGTCTCAACGGCCTGGTCGATAATCTTGACCGGATCGGCGATCACATCGGAAGTACCGACCTTGAGGAACTTGCCCTCGGCCATCTTCTGCTCAAAACGATCCTCGTTCTCGACACCCACGTCGACGGACTCGAGCACCAGGTCGGCGGAATCCACGTCTTCCTGCGTCAGCTCGTTCTCGATACCCAGACCACCCTGAGCCTCGACTTTGCACTCGATGCCACGGGCGGCGCATTCATCCTGAATCGCCTTCTGGGCCATATACGTGTGGGCGATACCCACGGTACAGGCGGCAACGCCTACGATCTTCATTGCTTCCCTCTTTTCATAGAGTTGCGTGCGCAAGACACCGTTTGCGGAGGCCTCCGGAGCATCCCCTGCCGTTTGGACTTGCTGTCTTTTCGACAAGACCAATATATGGTGCTGGCATTGATAAAACCAGCTCAATTCGGTAAACGCGCAGGTCAGGGCATTAGTTATGCGATTTAGTTATGCGTTTAACCAAAAATGAATCCTGCGATTTTACCCTCGATTTCAAAAGTCAAGAAGTATTTGATTTTCTCGGTAGACGGCAGATGCGCATGCCGGTCACAAATTTCGACCCCACCCGTATACCGCATTTGTTGCATACTCATATGAAAGGAAAAAGTCGCTCACCGAAGCGCATCCCTCACCAAGACTCAAAGTCATCATGTTGGAAAATGCTCATCTGTCGGAAGGAGTCGCTGTGGCAAAACAGCGCGTTACGATCGCAGACGTCGCTCGAGAGGCGGGAACCTCGACGGCAAGCGTCTCGTATTACCTCAACGACAAACGAGAAAAGCTTAGCGAGAAGACGCAGGCAAAGATTGCGCGCGTCATCAAGGAACTCGGATACGTTCCCAACGCCCAAGCGCAAACGCTCACCGGCAAGCAGACCCACGTCATCGCCATCATCATTTTGGATAACACCAACAAGTGGGCGGGCCTCGTCCTCAACGGCATGGAACAAGTCATGCTCCCCGCGGGCTACCAGACGGTCGTTTGCACCAGCAATTTCGACCCCGAGACCGAGCTCATATATGTCGACAAAATGCTCTCGCTGGGCGTCGATGGTTTTATCATCCAGCCCACGGCAAATTTCAAGGCCGTCCACGACCGCATCAAGCGCGCCGGCAAGCCCGTCGTCTTTTTTGACGCGGCCATCTACAGCCCAGGCACCAGCTGGATCAAAACCAACCTCTACGACGGCGTATACAATGCCACGCAGGCGCTTCTCGATGCCGGCTACGAGGACTTTTTCTCCATTGCCGCCAATATGACCGAAATGCGCACCCGCATGGAACGTTTTCAGGGATATGCCGAGGCATTGGCCGCGAATGGGCAGCTCTACAAAGCCATTCCCATCGATCACAACAAGCCGTCAATCAGCGAGCTCACCGAATACTTAAATACAAGCTCAACCCCGCCAAGCGAACCCTTATCTTCGTGCAAAATCAGTGGGCACTCCCCCGTGTCTACAAGGCCCTCCAGCCCATGGCCCATCTACTTCCGAAGCAAATCGGCCTTTTGGGACTCAACTGCGAAGACTGGACCAACCTCACCACGCCGACCGTCTCCACGATCATCGAGCCCGTCGACCAGGAAGGTCGCGAAGCAGCCGAGATGCTGCTCGCCCTACTTGATGGCAGCAGCGAACCCGGTGAGCAGCGCATTCTCGAATGCAAACTCAATTGGCTCGGTTCCACCTCGATCTAGGCCATACGTCAAATATGAAGCAAATGAACCAGTAGCGTTTGTCCCAAATCTTAAGTATTTGTTCGACAGAACGGCCTCTGCCGGCTCCTGCTAGACTGGTAGATTCCCAACCGTCCATCCAGGAGCCGCAATGTCGCGCAAGTCCGCCTACAAGCAAGTACTTTCCATTGGCACCGCCGTGGTGCTGGGATTTGCGCTGTTCACAGGATCGATCGACGGAGCACCCAAGTTGTTGTCGCCGCAAAGCGATGAGCAGGCGACGGCTCTGGCGGAGAAGCAAAACGAGAATCCCAGCCGTACCGACGACGAGGCAGGCCTGGTTGCCCGGCTCGAATCGGGAACAGCGAGTTCCTCGGACTCCCAACACAGCCAGGACTCCGGCGATGGCTCCGAATCCGCCACGACCGGCACCGCTGACGATGTCTCTTCGAACGCCACCCCCATCGACGAGGTGGAAAACCCCGACCTCAACCGCGCCCGCGGTGTTTATCTCAGCAGCATTCCCGACTACGCCGGCAACCCCTACGTAGCCCTTCGCGCCGACAGCACGCACCCGCTGGGCACGCCGTCGTTCACGCTCGATGAATACGATCGTGCCACCGCAGAGGCCTGCTTTAAGAAATTCTCCAAGCTCGACAGCCTTGGCCGCACCCGCAAGGCGCTCGCCTGCGTGGGCCCCGAATCGCTCGGCCAAGGCAAGCACGGCGATATCTCGCGTATCCATCCTGCCGGTTGGCACCAGCAGCGCTACGACTTTATTCCGAGTCAGAGTCTCTACAACCGCTGCCACCTCATCGCCTGGTCGCTCTGCGGCGAAAACGCCAATCGCAAGAACCTCCTCACCGGCACGCGTTATCTCAACGAGACGGGCATGCTGCCGTTTGAAGAGCAGATCCTCGACTACATCCACGACACGGGCAACCATGTGCTCTACCGCGTCACGCCCATGTACAACGAAGAGGAACTTGTCTGCCGCGGCGTGCGCCTTGAGGCGCAATCGGTCGAGGACCACGGCAAGACGCTGTGCTTCCACGTATACTGCTACAACCTGCAGCCGCATGTGCAGATCGACTACGCCACCGGCCGCAACCAGGCCGCCGGAGAGTAGGTTCAACCGGGGCCACGCCCGCATCGTTTGTCACCGACGCGCACGGGAGGCTAATTCTTGCCTCCTACGGCGCATTTCAGTGACATGGGGCCATCTCTCCAAGATACCCGTATTGTCGATAAGAGTAGAAGGCAAACGCCAGACAGGCAGCCAAAGCAGCAGAAGCCCTACATTAAATACGTGATTTATTCTTTGCAATCACAATCTCGATAAGTTAATCGAAGCAAAACAACGTAAAATGAAAGTAATTTTGCTTCAAAGTAATCAGGAGAAACTGTGACCAATCGCGTCAACAATTCACATATTAAAAAGGATTGTCCCACCCCCATCTATATGCAGGTGGTCGACTATCTGCGCGAGAACATCGCCTCAGGAGCTTGGGAGCAAGCATCCAAAATCCCGTCGGAAGTCGAGCTCATGAGTACGCTCGGCGTCAGCCGCGGCAGCATCAAAAAGGCCATTTCCAAGCTTGTTGATGAGGGCCTGCTTGAGCAAATTCAGGGAAAGGGAACTTACGTTAAGTCAAAAGACATCTCTTTCCCCCTTACAGAGGGTCTTATCTCTTTCTCCGAATCTCTAATCGAGCAAGGCCTTTCTTTCGAAACAAACATTCTCGATTGCGAAATTCGTAAGTCGGACGAAGATATTTCCAGACATCTCGGTATTGTCGAAGGTTCTGACTACCTTCATCTCGAGCGAGTGCGCAGCGTTGAGGGTGAACCTGTGATGTTCATCGAAAACAACATCAATATGGCGCTTGTCCCAGGTATTGAAACAGCCGACTTTGTTAACGAAGGTCTCTTTGCAATAATCGAGCGGCTCTCAGGCCACCAGATCGAATACTCAAAGACCTCCTTTGTGGCAAAGCTCGCGGACACCCAACGCGCGGATGCGCTCGGTCTCTCTACGCAGTCCCCGCTTCTTCAGCAGCTTCAAACAGTCTACTTGGACAATGACTCTGCAATTGAATATGCGCGCGTATGGCTTAAATCCAGCAGGTTCCAGCTTGGCACCGTTTTTCAGCGTCGCCATTAAAGCTCTTGAGAGCGGCGGCATTACGCCAAATATAATTCCAAAACGCAAAAAGGCGAACCCGTGGGTTCGCCTTTTTGTAGACGGTTTTAGTCCAGCGCGTCAAACAGCTCCGTAAGCAACGCTGCCCTGTCATCCGTAATCGCCAGGGCACTCGAAATGCCGGTGCCTTGCGCGCCAAGTCCAATCAAGCGACGAACATCGCCTCCACACCTGATTCCCGCTCCCTCCATGATAACGATGTCGGGATTGATGGACCGTACGGCAGCGATGGTCTCTGCGATATAATCATCGCCGCTTGTATGGCCGGTTCCCACAAGGCTGCTCGGCTCGCAAAGAATCACGTCCGGATCCATCGCCGCAACCGCTTTGGACTCAGTCACGCTATCGGCTGCAACAATGGTTAGAATCTCAAGCTCACGAGCGCGATCGATCGTTGCCGCCAACTTATCAACGGTCAGGGGGTGTGCCGTGTGATTTAGAAAGACAGCTTGAACTCCCGCGCTCTTAAGCGACTCAAGAGGTGTCAGTCCCATTCCTTTTCCGTCACCGATAAGATCGGCATGCTGCGCTGTGGGAATTGCAAATTTCAAATCCTTCGCAACTGCGCAGAGCTCGGGAACGGGAGCAGTCCAAAAAATCGAATGATCTCGATCTTTTGCGATTTCATCCGTAAGATGAGCCGCTGCAATTGAATCGTCCGCAAGCAAATAGGTCTTAGGACTGACCGTGAAAAGTGGCAGTTTTAAATCGGAACGTTTCATGAGAACACGTCCTTTCCGACTAATACATGGCCTGCCATACCGAGCGATTTAGCCGTTGAAGCTAATCTCGATGCCGGTTTCCAGCTTGGGAAGCACGCTTGGTGTCACGAGAACCGTTCCAGGAAGCAGCTCTCGCTCGTCATCGAACGCAATGGTTAGATGACCGAGCCCTCCCATGTTCTCGTTCGCAGCTTCACCAAACTCCTTAATCGTGTAGACCTGATCGCCGATGGAAATGGTGCCGCCCTCAGCAAGCACGTTATCCTCCGTGGGAGTTCCATCGTGAACGACGCAGATGTCGCGCAACTCTGCAGGAGCGGTCGGGCCAAACAGGACCACCATCTTCTCGTTGAGAAGTTCCTCAACAAACGAGCCGATCTCAGTGACCTTAACCTTGTACATTTGATTTCTCCTATCTTTGTTACGCCGCAGGCGCAGTCATTGACCTGTCGATAACACGAATAGCCTGGGCAAAAGCATCGTGATAGCTTTCGTTGGCCAGATGGTCTAGGGCGGTCTCGATATTCAGCCCCAGCATCTCGCTCATCTCCGAAAACTCTGGTTTGAGGGAAAGCCCTTTGAGCTCATAGCAACCGTTAATCACGCCATCATGATCAGTCAGAATCATCACAAACGCCTTTCGGCTAAAACTCACCTTGCACATACCCGTGCCCAAGTATCCCTCATGATCGCGAGCGCGCTCATGGATAAGAATGCGCACCCTCTTCCAGTAGCGATACTGGGTGAATGTTCCTGCAAGCCATACGAGAATAAAGAAGGCTATTGTAATGAGCGCGTTGAGCATAGTGGGCCTTTCCCTCTTAAAGCTTCAGTTTACAGGCCAAAGGACAGTACGTAGGCAAGAATAATCTGAATCGGGGTGGTAATCAGCTTGCCAAACAGGAATGCAGGGTAACCGATTTCGATCGTCTCGGGCTTTGCCTCCATGAGAGTCATGCCAACGGGAGCAAAGTCGGAACCAACCTGGCAGTTGACGGCAAAGAAGCCGGGAAGGGCAAAGTTGGCGGGAATCGTGCCGTTGGCGATTTGGTTGCCAACAAGGACAGAAAGCACAGAAGCGATGATTGCGCCCGGGCAGATCAAAGGCGAAAGGAACGGGATTGAGCAGAACATGCCAATTGCCAGCATACCGGGCAGCGAGCCCGCAAGCGGAGTGAGAACGCCGGCGAGAACGTTCGCGAAACCCGTGTAGTTAATAATGCCGATCAACACCGAGACAAACGCCATAAAGGGGATGATGTTGCGGATAACATCGTTCACGGTATCGCGCGCAGCCTGGTAGATGATGCTGATAACGCGGCCGACACCGGTGCCGATCTTGGAGACAACGTCCATAAACCCGTTAGACTGTTTGGACGCAATCTCGGCACGTCCCTCTGCAATCTTTGCGTGAACGTTTTCCTTCGTCGTCTCCTCGTATGCCTTTTCGGTCTTTACCGGCTCAGCGGGAACATCCGCAGCATCGACAAGAGCGATGCAATCGGGATTGACATCGGACGCAAAGAGATCCTCGGTGATGAACTGTGCCAGAGGGCCAGACGGGGAACCAGGTTTGATGTTCAGCGTCTTAAGGCCCATCTTGGGATAAGTGCCGCAGCGGGCCACGCCAGCGCAGTCGATAACAACAGCGCATGCCTGATCGGTCTCGATCGGGTCCTTAAACTGGTCGTGCGCCTCGGCGCCGGTAAGCTCCGCGATGCGAAGGGCAACCGGGCTGATTCCGCCCAGGGTCACGCTCAGAACATAGGGCTTTTCGGCCGTGGGGGTAATGATAAGGGGTCCGCCCCAACCGTTGGCGCCGTGGGACGCCTTTACGCTTTTGAATTCACTCATGATCTAGACTCTCCTTTTGCGCTGAACTTCTAGGCGGCAAGCTTAGCTTCGTTGCGCTTCTTCATGATGAGGTACAGCTTTTCGGTGACGATGCCCTTGATCAGGCAAACGATCAGGCCAACGACGAGGAAGCGGATAGCAAGCTCAGAGGAGTTCTTTCCCAGTGCCTCGTAGCCAGCCGAGATGCCAAGCCAAACAAAAAGCTCGGACGAGTTGGCGTGCGGGAAAAGACCGACGATGGGATGCATCATGGACACGACTGCATCGTAGAATGCAGGTTTGTAGTCCTCCTCGACAAACACACCAAAGGTGTACGCCATCGGGTTGCAGAGGAAGAAGGTACAAAGGAATGGAATGAGGGTATAGCGGAGAACTGCATATTTGGTGCACTTCTTCATGAACCCATAGACGCGCTCCTCGCCAATCAGCTGGATGATTGCCTTGATCGTAAGGATCAGGCAAATCAGCATGGGGATCATGCCCGTGATAAACGAGGCAAACTGCTCGCCCGCAGCATTAAAAAGGCCGGTAAAGCCCTCCGCAAGGAAGATAAGGAAATCGTTTACTGCTCCCATTTTCATTCTCCTTAATTGATGTTCGTTACTGTTGTCGTCCTACCTGAGCTCCCGCTCCTCCCCTTTCATTTGGCCATATACGCTCATGGTTGTCTACGGTCGTCTATATATTACAAAGTGACTGCCTTCTGAGTTTTGCCCTTGCATTCCTTTCGGTGAATGGTTGGTTTTGTAGGGCAAACGGCTATGCGCTCTTTAGCTCATAGATGTTTTCCAATGCCTTAAATATGCGCATATACCTGTCAAAACGCACATTGTATATCTCGTGGACTTTGTCGCTTTTTTCAACGGAATCTAGCCTTTTGCAGACCCCGGCGGCAACATCGGCCAAATCTTGTCCGCAAGAAGCTGAAAGCACTAGCAATGCCGCGCCCTGACCGGCACCGGACGATTCCATGCGCACTAAATCGATTCCCAACACGTTTGAGAGCGTTTGCGCCCAAAAATCGTTCTTAGCCCCTCCGCCAACAAGCCTGATACCGAACCACTCTTGCGAATGGTTCACGGATTCCTTGAGTTCCCTGAGGGCATATGCCGTGCCCTCCATAAGTGCCCTCTCAAGCTCCGAACGCGTCGTGTCAAGGTCAAGCCCCAAAAAGGCACCTCGAACCGAAGGACAACCGTGCAAGACCTTTTCCCCCGACAGATGCGGATAGAACATGAGGTCCCTCATTTCGTAGAAAGGATCCTCAACGACCTTGTCCTCGAGATCGTAGGAGTCGCTGTCTAGAATCTGCCCGTACCACCACTCCTTAGCTCCGCCACACGACCTAATACTGAGTTGAACTTGCGTCTTAAGGGTATTACCCCATTTAAACAATACGGGCTTACCGACATCTGGAAGTTCAACCCCTTCGGCCGAATACATCAGCACACCGCTTGTGCCAAGCGAAATGGTGGGAATGCCCTCCAGGAGACAGCCCGTACAAATCGCCGCCGCAGGATTATCACCCGTCCCCCTTACAATCGAAGCGTCTGCGGGAATTCCCGTCTCAGCCGACGCCCTTTCGCTAACGACCCCGATAACCTTGTCGGAAGGCTCGACAGCGGGAAGCAACGACTCGGGAACCCCAAAATGCTCGCAAACCTCGTCAATCCAAGTTTGTTTCTTATTATCGAAAAGCCCCGTTGTCGACGCTCCGCAATAGTCCATGCCGGGATATCCGCCAAACTTGAGAGCGATCCAATCCGAAACCGAAAGGAATACCTCGCTCTTGGAAAGAGCCGCTGGGTTGTTTTTAGCCATCCATGCAAGGTTCATTGCCGGAACCCCAGTTGAAAGGAAGCTGGCAACCTGAGGAAGACCTACAGCTAGCGCCCACTGCTTCTCATCAAAAACAGTGTCAATCGTGCGTTGATCATTCCACATTATCGCCGGACATGTCGGAACCCCAGCAGCATCAACCAGCACCGTCGTATGCATTTGCCCGGTGGCTCCAACGCCCTTAATTAGAGACAGGTCGACCTTTTTCCCAAGCAAGGCGCACGCCGAACAGACGGCATCCCACCATATCCCAGGTTCGATCTCTCTCCAACCGGGATGAGGCTCAGAGCATTCGTAAGCCTCGCTTGCAGTTGCGACAACTTTTCCACTTTCATCAATGCACGTAAGCTTCACCGATGACGTGCCAACATCGACACCAAGGTAGAGCGCGCCCATTATCGCCTCATCCATATCCATAATTCCGCTTTACTCAGCGATGCCGTTGATGGCGCGAGTCGTTTTGTAGGCAACGGCCGCAACGGCTTCTCGAGCATCGATTAGCACCTTGGCAAGATTGTGCTCATTGTTGTTTGCCTCATACGCCTTGCCAACAGTTGTGATGTAGGCCTTGCGCAGGTCGCTTGCGATATTGATCTTGGACATCTTGTGCGGCTGCATCGCGTGGATGGTCTCGTAGGGAATTCCCGAGCCGCCATGAAGAACGAGGGGACACGGAGATACCTCTGCAAGCTTCTCAAGCAGCGGCAAATCGATGCGTGGCTCATCTTCGAGGCCATGAACATTACCGATGGACACAGCCAGCAAATCACAGCCCGTGCGCTCTACGAACTCACAAACCTGATCCGGGTCGGTCTTAAGATCCGCCTCGGAAACATGATCGTCCTCCTTGCCCTTGATGGCGCCAAGCTCCGCCTCGACGGGCACGCCATAGCAATGGCAATAGTCGACCGCCTGGCGTGAGAAGCGAATGTTCTCTTCAAAGGAAAGCGCGGCACCGTCGATCATGACAGAGGTAAAGCCGGCCTGGACCGCCTGGCGTACGTCCTCAAGCGTCTTGCCGTGATCAAGATGCAGGCACGTGGGAACGATATAATCCTCCGCCGCGCGCTTTACGATGGATGCGATCATGCCGTAATCGGACAGCTTGACGTTAGTAGGGGCGATCTGGAGAATACCCGGCATCCCGGCCCTCTGCAATCCATCCAGGATACCCAAGGTCATCTCCATGTTCGTCGTGTTATATGCGGGAAGGAGCCATCCGTTCTTGCGTGCAATCTGGATCAGCTCAGTCGAAGTTACAACTGCCATGATTCCTCCAACCGGGTTACGGCAATTCGAGTTGAGTTTTCGTTCCAGATACTTATATAGACGTCTATGTACCTGTTTATAGACGACTATATACCTTTTTGATTTACGCGCAAAGCACTAAATGCATCGAATCGAAAAAAGGGGCTGCCGAGAAGCACTCGACAGCCCCTTTCATTTGGCATGCTCACCCCAACGCCCCATTTGCCAGCATATCGGTAACGTCGTTTAGGCTCGAAACTATTGCCGTGGCCAATCTTTCCATCTCATCTGTCGGCTCAGAGAGATCGGGGACCATGACAGTGCAAAATCCTCCTGCAAATCCCGCGCGCACCCCGTTATAGGAATCCTCTAAAACGAGGGATTTCTGCGGTGAAGCTCCTAGCTCATCCGCCGCTTTCAAAAAGACGTCTGGGTAAGGCTTGGCGTGTTCGACCTCAACACCAGAGACGATCGAATCGAAATAAGAGAGTATTCCTCCCCTTATCAAATTTGCCTCGATCATTTTTCTGCTCGATGATGAAGCAACTGCCATCGGAATTCCCTCAGCCTGAAGATAGTCGAGAAGCCGATCTAATCCGAGTTTCTTCTCTGCGCCCTGAGCCAGCGCTTCATGCGCTATTTCGTAAAAACGGCCAACAAACGCTTGAGAATCGACCTCATCACCATACCACTCGCGAATAATGGACACCGCTTCCGATCCATTGGTGCCACGCATGGCGTCCGCAAGGCCCTCTTTGCATTCAACCTCAAACTCAATTGAGGTTTTAGGCCAGCAGGAAGCCCAAATCGGCTCAGTATCGAACATTAGCCCGTCCATATCGAAGATAACCGCCTCGAACATATTGCCTCCTTGTTCAGATAGACGTCTATATACGTTTATTCTATCAAAGGAGGTCTATCTTTCGCCGCAGCATGAAAGGAGGCGGGTCCCAGTAAAAGCCGGCAGGCACCTCGCCCACCAAAAACCACCACGATGGGGACTATCCCCATCGTGGTGGTTGCCCTACATCGATCTACTTGGCGTGTCACTTCCAGAGCGGCCCTTGCATTGGCACCTTCATTGCAGACAAAACCACACGTTACTTGGCGCGGCCCTCCTCATAGCGCTCGACCAGCTTGGCCTGAACGTCATAAGGCACCTGTTCATAGCCTGCAGGCTTCATGGTAAAGTCGCCCGTGCCGCGCGTGATAGAGCGCAGACGCGTCGAATAATCCGTCAGCTCAGCCAGCGGGGCTTGAGCGATGACCACGGTGTCACCGCGCTCATCGGTCTCCATGCCCGTCACGCGACCGCGCGAGGCCGAGATGTCACCCATCACGGCGCCGGCGTAGCTCTCGGGGATCGTCACCGTGATTTCCTCGATGGGCTCCAGCACCACCGGATCGGCGTCGGCGCATGCCTTGCGCAGGCCAATGCGAGCCGCCGCGCGGAACGCCATCTCGTTGGAGTCGACGCTGTGATACGAGCCGTCGTACACAGCCACGCGAATCCCCGTAAGCGGGTAGCCGGCAATGATGCCGTCCTTCATGGTCTCCTGAACGCCCTTGTCCACGGCGGGGATCAGCGAGCGCGGAATGCGGCCGCCCACGACCTCGTCCACAAACTCATAGCCATCGCTCGTGCCGTCGGGCCCAATGAGCGGCTCCACGCGCAGCCAGCAGTCGCCGTACTGACCGGCGCCGCCGGTCTGCTTCTTGTGGCGACCCTGGGCGCTTGCTGTGCGGCGGATAGTCTCGCGATACGGAATACGAATCGGAACGCTCTTTGCCACAACCTTGGTACGGTCCTCAAGGCGATTGAGCAGCACCGAAACCTGTGCCTCGCCCACCGCCGAGATAATAGTCTGGCCCGTCTCCTCGTCGCGGTCGATGCTCATGGTCGGGTCTGCCTTGCAGGCCTTCTCGATAAACGTGTAGAGCTTCTCCTCGTCGCCGCGGTTCTCGGCCTCGATAGCAATGCGGTACTGCGAGTTGGGGAACTTAAACGCCGCGGCCTCGACCTTGCCGGTAATGGAGAGCGTGTCGCCCGTCTCGGCAGCCAGCTTGGGCGCCACGATGATGTCGCCGGCATAAGCATGCCCGACCTCGGTCATGTCACGACCGCACATTACATACAGGTGAGCCAGACGCTCGCCCTTACGCGTGCGCGCATTGATCAGCTCAAGGCCCGGCTCAAGCGTACCCGTCAGTACCTTGATAAAGCTGATGCGGCCCTGCTGCGGGTCGGCCAGCGTCTTAAACACAAATGCCACCGGACGGTCATCGTCACTCGAGATCTTGAGCGAGTCGCCGTCGATGAGCGGCATCTCGCCGTAGTCCATCGGCGCCGGGAAGTACGTGGCGATATCGTCCATCAGCGAGTTGACGCCCTGCTCCTTAATGCAATCGCCCGCAAAGACCGGCACAAAGATGCGCTCGGCGATCGCCTTCGACAGCAGGCTTTCAAGCTCCTCCTGCGCCAGCGTCTCCTCGCCTTCCAAGTACTTCATCATCAGCTCGTCGTCGGCCTCGGCCACCAACTCGCACAAATGGTCGTGGGCCTCCTCGGCCTGGGCACGATACTCCTCGGGAATCTCCGACTCAACGGCTTCGGTGCCGTTGCAATGGCGCGCCTTCATGCGCACCAGGTCGATGATGCCGTCAAAGCCCTCGCCCTCGCCCCAGCCCAGGGTCACGGCGCCCAAGCGTGTACCAAAGCGCTCCTGCAGCAGTTCCATGGTGGACGCAAAGCTGGCCTCGGGACGCGACAGGCGGTTTACGAACACCGCGCGCGCCAGGCGCAGGTCCTCCGCCGCATACCAAAGCTTAACCGTCGTCGGCTGCGGGCCGGCCTCGGCGTCGACCACAAACAGAGCCGTCTCGCAGACGCTCATCGCGGCAAAGGCGTCGCCGATAAAATCGGGGTAGCACGGGGCATCGAGCACGTTGATGCGGGCGCCCTTCCAGTCGATCGGTGCGATGGTCGTCGAGATGGAAAACGCACGCTTGACCTCTTCGGGGTCATAGTCGAGCGTGGGCTTGGTGCCGTCGTGGCCGCCCAGGCGGGCGGTCTTGCCGGAAAGGTGGAGCATGGCCTCGGCGAGTGAGGTCTTGCCCACCCCGCCTTGGCCTACGAGCACCACGTTCCTTACGTTGCCGGTCTTGGGAGCACCCATGATGACCTCCTTGCAGGGCCGCGCGCGATGCGCGACGCCAACGGGGAGAGTTCGCGGTCGGTGCCGTCCCGGGAGCAGCATGGTCGGCAACCGAGCCGACTCACCCTCCAAATGTCCTATGCCACCACCCTACCCTCACGGGCGACTGTCCATGCACACCTTTCGGCGCACGTATGGATACAGGCGGCGAGAGGAAGGAGAGCGCATGCGAGGCGATTATTGGACCCCGCCGATGCAAATAAAATGTCGCCGCAGGCCATAAGATCTGCGGCGACATCACCTCAATTAATAGTTGAGTAAATAGCTGAGTCTACCCCTCGATACGGCTCAAGAACTCGCGGGTACGCTGCTCGCGCGGATGGTCGATGACCTGCTCGGCAGGACCTTCCTCGACAATACGACCGCCGTCCATAAAGACCACGCGGTCGGCAACATCGCGCGCAAACTGCATCGCGTGGGTCACGATTACCATCGTCATATTCTGCGCTGCCAGGTCCTTAATGACACGCAGCACCTCGGCCGTCAGCTCGGGGTCGAGCGCCGAGGTCGGCTCATCAAAGAACAAGATTTCCGGATCGAGCGCCAGGGCGCGGGCAATACTCACGCGCTGCTGCTGACCGCCCGAAAGCTCACACGGCACCTTGTTCTCGTTACCCGTAAGCCCCATCTGTGCAATAAGCTCGTGTGCGCGGGCCTCCGCCTGCTCGCGCGGGCGCTTAAGCACGCGGATCGGTGCATCGGTGATATTTTTCATCACGGTATAGTGCGGGAACAGATTGTAGTTTTGAAACACCAGACCAAACCGCGAGCGTGCCTGTTTAGGTACATCGCCCTTTGCGTACACTGCGCCCGAACCCGCATCCGTCGCGACGGCAAGGTCGCCAAACGAGAGCGAGCCACCGTCGAGCGTCTCGAGCAGCGTGGCACAGCGCAGCAGCGTGGACTTACCGCCGCCCGAAGGCCCGATAATCGCCACGACCTCGCCACGCTTGACCTCGAGCGAGATATCCTTGAGCACCTCATTGCCGCCAAACGCCTTACGCGCGCTATCGATTTTCATCACTGAGTTAGTCATGATAGTAATCCAATTTTTTCTCCGCGGCGTCCAACAGCATCTCGACCACAAAGTTAAAGACCCAGTAAATCAGCGCCGCGATCGCAAACGGCACCATACTCACTTGCGAGGCAACCAGCGCCTTGGCCGTCGAGAACATCTCCCCCACGCCAATGGCGAACGCCAGCGACGTGTCCTTGACCAGTGTGATGATCTCGTTGCCCATCGCCGGCAAAATGCGCTTGGCGACCTGCGGCATCACGATATACAGAAACGTCTGCATGCGCGAGTAGCCCAGCACCTCGGCAGCCTCGTATTGACCGTGCGGAATGGACTGCAGACCCGAGCGATAAATCTCGGCAAAGTAGCCGGCATAGTTGATGATGAACGCCACGACACACGCCGTCCATTTGGAATCAGGCGTCAGCGAAATGCCAAACACGTAGTACGGGGCAAAGTAGATGGCAAACATCTGTAGCATAAGCGGCGTGCCGCGCATCACCGAAATATAGATGCGCGCGATCCAGCGAAGTGGCGCAATTTTGCTCATGCGCATAAACGCCACGGGGATTCCCAGCGGAATCGACCCCAGCAGCGTCAGCACAAACAGCTGCAAACTGACCAAGAATCCCTGGCCAAGCATCTGCATCATGACCTGAATAGACAACCTAAGCTCTCTTTCGCGACAACAGAACAGCGGGCGTTAATTGAAATAGGCACAGTGCCCAAGATTGCGAGCGACAAGCCCGACGACGCGTACTTTGGTACGCGAGGAGGGTTGGAGCCGCAAGGTTGGGTGCTGTGGCTATTTCAAAACCCAGTTGTCGAAGGACAGACCATAGCTTGAATACTTGTCGCAGAGGTTCTTGACCGTGCCATCCTCGTAGAGTGCCTTGAGTGACTCGGTCACGGCATCGGCTGACTTGGTGTCGCCCTTCTTAAAGCCGACGGCATAGTGCTCGCTGGACAGCGGCTTGTCGAGCTGCGTATAGGCATCGGGCTTGGCGGCAAGCTGATACTGAGCGATCGAGAGGTCACAGGCAACGGCATCGACTGCACCACTCTCGAGCTGCATAAACGCCGTGTTGTACTCACCGATGGTGTCGAGCGTGGCAAACGTCGCGGCCAGATCCTTCTGGTCGCCCTCGAGCACATCCTGTGCGGCGGAATCAGTCTGGGTAATCACGGTCTTGCCGGCAAGATCGTCCCAGCTCTTGATGCCCGCGTCCTTCTTGACCACGAGCACCTGCTCGTTGAGCATGTACGGCTCGGAGAACGTGTAGTCGTCCTCGCGGCCCTCCATGGTAAAGCCGTTCCAGATGCAGTTGATGGCGCCAGAGTTGAGCAGCGTATCCTTGGCATCCCAATCGATGGCCTCGTAATCGACATCCCAGCCCTGCTTATCGGCAACGGCCTTGGCAAGGTCGAGATCAAAGCCCGTGTACTTGCCGTCATCGCCCACAAAGCCGTACGGAGGATAGGACTTGTCAAAGCCCACGACGAGCTTCTTGGACTCTGCAGCTCCCTTCACGTCCTTGGCTGCGGCAGAACCGGCAGCGGAGCCCTTGCCAGCACCACCGCCGCAGCCGACAAGGCCAAGGCCAAGCACCGTGGCGAGCGAGCCGGCTAGACCAACAAACTGACGACGAGACATATCGGTATTCATGGTATTCCCCTTGATGGCACTTTAGTTAGGTAAAGTGAGTCATGTAACGTCCAGAATCATACACTTTAGTGAGATGGAGCACAAGAGAGGGCAACCTTCGTTGAACTTATCACTGACAGGAAATGGGCGCTTGCATATCGCCCGCTAGCTTGGCACGGTACAATGCTTTCAGATTTCAATTTGTAAATTAGTGGGGTTAATTCATGGCAGAATCTCGTGCGGAGCGTAAGGCTCGTCGTGCTTTGATCGAGGCGGCTGAGGGGTCGAAGGAGGCGAAATCTTCTACGAAACCCAAGTCTTCTAAAGCTGCAAAAAGCAAATCGACCAAGCGCAGGGCTAAGGCCAAGCGTTCTGGCTCTCGTCGGAATGGGGATAAGGCGCCTCAGACTCGCTCCAAGCGTCCGCATAAAGGTCCGGTTTCGTCTGCGCGTAAGGCTGTGGACCCCAAGTCTCCCTGTTCGATCATGAAAGCTTGCGGTGGGTGCACGGCGCTCAACCGTCCTTATAAGAAGCAGCTGGCGGCCAAGCAGTCTGCTATGGAGGAGCTGTTTGCTGAGCTCTGTGAGCGCGAGGGTATTGTCGTTGATCCCATTCGCGGTATGGGTGTTACCCTGGGCGACCCGGGCAGGTATCCTGCGCCGCGTGGTTTTCGTCATAAGGCTGCCACTCCGTTTGCTCCCGGTAAGGAGGGCACTGTCCGTTGCGGTTTCTTTGAGCGCGGCACGCACAAGATCGTTGCCGTACCCGGGTGTCCTGTCGAGGCGCCGGGTGCCCGTCAGATTCTCAACGGCATCGCACGCGAAGCTGAGCGGCTGCATATTCCCGCCTTTAATGAGGACAAACATCTCGGTCTGCTTCGCTATGCCGTCGTCCGCTGCGGTTGGCGTACCGACCAGGTCATGGTTACGCTCGTGACCGCCCAGCGTGACTTACCGCATGCGCAGGAGTTCTTTGAGGCTGTCGCGGCGCTCGATCCGCATATCGTCACCGTTGCCCAAAATATCAATGGCCGTCCCGGTAACGCCATCTTGGGTGAGGAGACTCGTATCGTCTATGGCGCCGAGTGCATGCGCGACCAGCTGCTCGGTTGCGAATTCGATATCTCCCCTACCGCGTTCTATCAGACCAATCCGCAGCAGACCGAGCTGCTCTATCAGCTCGCGATTGACGGCATGAACCTGCAGCAGGGTGACATTCTCATGGACGCTTACTGCGGCAGCGGCACCATCGGTCTGTGCGCCGCGAAGGATGCCCAGGACAGAGGTGTCGGCATTATGCTGCTCGGCGTGGAGCGCAACCCGGCGGGCATTGCCGACGCACGTCGCAATGCCGAGCTCAACGGCCTCACCCGCAGCGCTTGGTTTATGGCCGACGACGCCACCGATTACATCCTGGACGCCGCCGATAACAACGAGCGCGTTGACGTTCTCTCCATCGACCCGCCGCGCGCCGGCTCCACGCCCGAGTTTCTTGAAGCCGCCCGCGCACTTAAGCCGCGCCGTATCACCTATATCAGCTGCAATCCCGTGACCCAAGAGCGCGACCTGCACCAGCTCCTCGACGGAGGCTATCGCCTGCTCAAGATCACGCCGGTCGACATGTTCCCTCATACCGACCACACCGAGACTGTCGCGGTCCTCGAGCGTCGCTAATCCACCCCGGTAGATTTTTGGGACATGCCTTAAAATCTACCTTCACCATCGCCAGCAAATAGTAGATTTTAAGGCATGTCCCAAAAATCTACCGGCACAAGAAAGGGACGGCCCGTCTGGACCGCCCCCTTCTTTCGTTGGACATATGAGTCTCGTTACATCCCCTTGCGCAGGTCACACACGCCTGCCGCCGCCATCTCGCGCAGCAGCGTCTCGCGGTCGCGCGTCACGATCAGGTCCAGTGGGAAGTGAATCTCGTCGAGCATCTTGCGCGCCTGGTCGAGTTTGCCAATGGCCATACCAATGTGTGCGTCGGTCGAGACACCGATCCCCACGCCCAGCTCGGCACAGCGCTCGGCAATCTTGCGACACACGTTCCAATGCTCGGCATCCGTGCCATGCTCAAGACTATGGTTGTTGATCTCGATAATCTTGTGCTTGGCCTTGGCTGCCAACAGCACCTCATCGATATCGAACGGCACGCCCGAACGACCCGTATGCCCAAGCATGAACACCTTGGGGTGCTCCAGGGCATTGACATACATCTCAGTCGTCTGGGCGAGCGTCGCGCCTTCGGCAAACTGTGAATTATGCACGCTTGCCACCAAATAATCCAAATTGCGCGACACCAAATCGAACAGCGAATGCTGGTGGCTGTACGAATCACCGGCAATATCGAGCGAAACGGGAATGTCCTCGCCAAACAAGCTTCCGTCCAGTGAAACGATATCGGCCTCGGCGCCGCGAAGCAGCAGCACGCCGCTCCAAATGCGTGGCCAGATACCCTGGTTAATAAAGAACTGGAAACTGCGCAGGTCATTGGGACAAGGCGTAACCATCGAGCTTAAATGATCAGCGGAACCGAGCACCTGCAGGCCGCGCTCTGCCGCCCAATATATGTTCTCCTCGATGGTTGAATACGCATGCGCAGAGAACATCGTATGAGTATGGATATCACAAGAAAGCAGGTAGGGCATCGGGTCTCCTTATCCGGTATGGCCGTCGCGTATATTCATTGTACGCATAGCATTCGATGGTCGTAAAACCGCTCCATTCCAACGACACAAGGTCCATGGCAACGGGGCCTGGCTTAAACCCAAACCCCGTTTCACGTAAAACATTGTAAGCAGAGCGCTTTACTTTGGACGATACTCGTCGGCCAGCCGCTTCCAGGCGGGCAGCGAGTTGACGATAGTCTCGTAGCTCACGCAGTAGCCCAAGCGGAACCAACCCGGCATACCAAAACTGTCCGAGGGAACCGCAAGCAACTCATACTTCTTTGCGCGCTCGCAAAATGCATTCGCATCGGGCTCGAGCGCCTTCACCCACAGGTAGAACGCGCCGTCCGGCTCAACATAGGTATAGCCGTAGTCCGCCAAGGCGTCGATGAGCGCCGTGCGGTTGCGGGCATAGGCCTCGACATCACTCGGCTCATCGATGCAATCGATAATCACGCGCTGGAAGAGCGCCGGCGCGCACACAAAGCCCAGCGTACGGGCGGCACCGGCAACGGCGGGCATCAGACGCGCAGCCTGCGGATTGGTGTTGGGAACCAAGATCCACCCAACGCGCTCGCCCGGTAGCGAAAGCGACTTGGAATACGAGTAGCACACGATGGTGTGCTCGTAGATCGAAGGCACCCAAGGCACCTCGGCGCCATAGACAATCTCGCGATACGGCTCATCCGAGATGAGCGTGATTGGGTTCTCGGGATCGCGCTTGGCGTTGACCTCGCGTAAAACATTGGCCAGTCGCGTCAGGGTATCGCGCGTATACACGGCACCGGTCGGGTTGTTGGGTGAGTCGATAATGACGGCAGCCGTCTTATCGGTAATCGCCCTGAGCACGTTATCCACGCTCAGCTGGAACGTATCTTCATCGGCGAGCGCCTCGACACACGTACAGCCGGCCTTCTCAATCCACACGCGATACTCCGGGAAGTACGGGGCGATAACAATGACCTCGTCACCCGGGTTCGTAACGGCATTGAGCGTGCAGGTGAGCGAAGCCGCCGCGCCCACGGTCATAAAGACATCCTTGCCCTCATAGCTCGTACCGAAGCGACGGTTGAGCGACTCAGCCACAGCGGTACGGCACTGTGGCAGGCCCGGTGCGGGCGTGTATCCGTGCAGCTGTTCACTCGGCAGTTCAAGCGCCTTTTTGATGGACTCTGCGACGGCAGCGGGAGCAGGAACGCTCGGGTTGCCCAGCGAGAAATCGAACACGTTTTCCGCGCCGATTTGCGCCTTGCGCTCAAGTCCATAGCTAAAAATCTCGCGGATGATGGAGCTCTCCGCACCGCGAGCATACATAGTTTCGTTGATCATCTGTTCCCCTTTCGCATAGGCGGTATTGTACGCTTTAGTCGGGCAAAGCGCCGCAGCAATGTTGATTGGGGACAGACTTAAATGCGTGAAAACGCTCATTTAAGTCTGTCCCCAATCAACAAAGGAAAAGCCTCCGCAGGTTTCCCCGCGGAGGCTTTCGCTACAAGAACTATTTGTCGGCGTCGTCGTCGGTGTCGACATCGGCACCGACGACGGCATGGTCATCGTCAGCATCATCGGATGCGGCTTCGGCATCCTCCTGCATGGCCGCCTGCGCAAAGGCCGCGGCATCTGCCGCAAGTTCCTCCTCGCTCATGCGAGGCGCACGCTTCTTGGTCGGCATGCCGGCTGCCTTGGCGTTGCGCTCCTCCTTGGCTGCCAGGACATCGCCCTCGCGCTCAAGGTAGGCATCCCACTCGTTGTCGAGCAGGGCGTTCACGGCGTCGCCTTCGACGGTCTCGCGCTCAAGCAGCACCTTGGCCATCAGATCGAGCTGATCGCGGCGGGCATCCAGGATCTCGACCGCACGGCGATGGGCCTCACGCATAATGCGCTGGACCTCGATATCGATGCGACGCGCCGTCTCCTCGGAGTAATCCTGATGATCGGCATAGTCGCGGCCCAGGAATACCTGATGCTGCGCCTCGCCAAACACTTGCGTGCCGAGTTCCTCGCTCATGCCCAGGCGCGTGACCATCTCGCGCGCCATCTTGGTCGCGCGCTCCAGGTCGTTGCTTGCGCCCGACGTGATGTCGTCGCACATGAGTTCCTCGGCAACGCGACCGCCCAAGAACACGGCGAGCTCGTCAAGCATCTCGTTCTTGGTCTTGAGGAAGTGGTCCTCCTGCGGAAGCTGCAGCGTGTAGCCCAGCGCCTGGCCGCGGCTGACGATCGAAATCTTGTGGACCGGATCGGAATGCTCCAAGATGTGACCCACCAGGGCATGGCCGCTCTCGTGGTAGGCAATCGTGGTGCGCTCGGCTTCGGTCATCACACGACCCTTGCGTTGCGGTCCGGCAATCACGCGCTCCATCGATTCCTCGACCTCGTCCATCGAGATCACGGAACGATGGCGGCGGGCAGCCAGCAGCGCAGACTCGTTGAGCAGATTTGCCAGATCGGCGCCGGTAAAGCCAACGGTCATCTGGGCGAGCTTCTCAAACTTCACGTCCTCGTCCATCGGCTTGTTCTCGGCATGCACGCGCAAGATCTGCTCGCGGCCCTTCACATCCGGACGGTCGACCGTGACCTGACGGTCAAAACGACCGGGACGCAGTAATGCCGGATCCAAGATGTCAGGACGGTTGGTCGCAGCGATCAGGATGACCGACTCGCTCTCCTCAAAACCGTCCATCTCGACCAGCAGCTGGTTGAGCGTCTGCTCGCGCTCGTCGTGACCGCCGCCCAAGCCAGCTCCGCGCTGACGTCCCACGGCATCGATCTCATCGATGAAGATGATCGACGGGGCCTGGGACTTGGCCTCCTTAAAGAGGTCACGCACACGGCTGGCGCCGACACCCACGAACATCTCGACAAAGTCGGAACCAGAGATGCTAAAGAACGGCACGCCCGCCTCGCCGGCAACGGCCTTAGCCAGCAGCGTTTTACCGGTGCCCGGAGGCCCCACCAGCAACACGCCACGCGGGGTCTTGGCGCCCAGTTTGCGATAGCGATCCGGATCGCTCAAAAAGTCACGGATCTCCTCGAGCTCCTCGACTGCCTCGTCCACGCCGGCAACGTCTTCAAACTTGACCTTGGGGCGCGTGGCCTCGTTGGTCTTGGCGTTGGTCTTGCCAAACTGCATGTTCCTGTTGTTGGCGCCCATCATCTGGCGCATAAAGTAGAACATAATGGCGATCAGGGCGATCGTCGGAAGCACGCTCATCGCCAGGTCGCCCCAAAAATCGGGATCGTTGGTGTTGACGATGTACTTGGTATCGGGGTGCTCCGCCATAAGCTCGGCAAGCGAATCGGAGCCGACATAGGTCGAGGAGAAGCTCTTGAGCTCGCTCGTATCGCCCTTGTCCTTCTTCGTCTTCCAGTAATGACCCGTCACGCTTCCGTCTTGAACCGTATAGGTCAGATCTTCGACGCGATCCTGCTTGATGGCGCTCACCATCTCGCTCGTCGCGAGCTTTACGGTATTGCTGGAATTGGCAAAGCCGGAGCCCATGTTAAAGAAGGCGTAGCCCAGGAGCGCGCAAGCCAAAATAAAATACAGCCAGCCCGTACGCGTGGGCTTCCTGCCTCCAGACTCCCCGGGATCTTAGGCTCCCGGGGAGTCTGGGAATTGTTATCGTTACGGTCGTCGGGCATCTTACGAATAAACCTCCGGTTTCAAAATGCCCAGATACGGAAGGTTACGATAGCGCTCGGCATAGTCGAGGCCGTAGCCCACCACAAAGGCATCGGGGCAATGGGTTCCAACATACTTGGGCGTGATGGCCGAGGTACGGTCCTCAACGTCCTTCCACAGGAAGGCGGCGACCTCCAGAGAAGCGGGCTTGCGGCTCTCGAGGTTCTTCATCAGATACTTGAGCGTCAGGCCCGAGTCCAGAATGTCCTCGACGATCAGCACGTCGCGACCGCGGATGTCGATATCCAGGTCCTTAATGATACGCACGATACCCGAGGACTTCACGCCGTCACCATAGCTCGAAACAGCCATGAAATCGATGTTGGTCGGCAGCTCGATCTTGCGCATCAGGTCGCCCATAAAGACCACGGCGCCGCGCAGGACCGCAATCAGCACCAGATCCTTACCCGCGTAATCGCGAGTAATCTGCTCGCCTAGGCGAGAGACGATACCGTCGATATCCTCCTGCGTAAACAGGACCTTCTCGATATCCGGATGTTGAGAAGCCATGACAACCCTTTCTTGTGCTTATCGCCCACACACCGCCGTATGGACGCGAGCTTCACATTCTAGCAGCGCACGGGGTATATTTTCCAGCCCGTACGCCATCAGCGCGGGAATACCGTCAACGTCGCACAGAATAGCTGGCGTGGGACGCTATTCCGCATCGACCACACGAAGCAGATACGCCACGCGCGTTGCGGCCGTGCATTTAAAACGCTCGTCCGTGCGAACGCCTGCGACCCATACCACGGCACCTCCCGGAGCCGTTCTCACCACAGGAACGCCTGCGCGCTCAGAAACGGGAATACGAGCCTCGTTGAGCAGGTCGGATACCTTCTTACTTCGCCCACTCATGCCCAACGGACACATCACATCCCCCGGCACGGGACCGTCTACCCACAGACGCGCCAAACGCGCCTCGGCGGGAATCTCCCCGCGCGAGCCGGCGAGCATCCGTTCGCTATCGCGATCGGCAAAGCCCAGCGTCGCGGCATCCACCATAGCGACCACCCCTCCGGCACCCGCAAGTTCGCGGGCACGGCGCACAATATCACACCCCGGCTCGACGGCTATCGGCTCTGCCACCAGGATGCGGCCCGCCCCCAGCGGCAATCGACCGGGAATGGTGACCCAATCGGCAACTAACCCCTCGCGCGCCGCCGGGGCCTTGAATGACAGCATGCCAAACTCCACGCGCGCATCGATTCCCGCCGGCAGCGTGACCGAACCCGAGCCTTCGGCGACACAGGCAAGCACGCGCTCCACATGCCGCATCTCCGGGCGAGCGTCGGGGTCGATACGCTTAATTGCCAGTCGCACCATACGCCGAGCAATCACCACCTCGGCCGCGGCCAGTCGGCGAGCGTCAAGGACCAGTGCACCCGCCGCCTCCTTACGCAGGCAGCTTCGAAACGCCTGCGCGGAAAGCTGGGAAAGAAATGCGTCCTCATCGCCTAAGATCTCGCAGGCGGCGCCAATCGTCTTACAGACGCTCGCGTTGCGCTGCGCCACCACCGGCATCACTCGATGGCGCACGTAGTTTCGCAGATACGAGATATCCTCATTGCTCTCGTCTTCACGCCACGGCTGACCATGTACCTGTAGATAGCCCACGAGCTCATCATGAGTCAGGTCGAGCAAGGGACGCACCACGATATTCCTCCGGCGAGGAATGCTCGATAGGCCAGCGGGCCCCGAACCCTTAATCGCGTTCATCAAAAACGTTTCCGCGCGATCCGAAGACGTGTGCGCGGTGCAGATACGAGCCGCCGTTCGCGGTGCCCCCGTCTGGGCGCAGAGCTCGCGGACATACCTCCGCGCCGCGGCATAGCGCACCTCGCGGGCAGCCGCCTCGATATTGCCCGATTCATCATCAAAATAGGCATGCTCAACACACAGCGGCAAGCCATATTGTGCGCATAGGCCGCGCACAAAGGCCTCGTCGCCATCGGATGCCTCACCGCGCAGATGATGGTTCACATGCAGCACGTGCAGTCGCTCGCGCGCGATGGGGGCTACACCACGCCCATCCAGAATATCCAACTTTGATGTGCATGCCATAAGGAGCAAAGCCGTCGAGTCCGCACCACCTGATACCATGAGCACCACGGGGGCAGCCGTCTGCCGCGTTGCCAGGGCTTTATCATCGGCCCACGATGCAGCATGGTGTCCATAATGCTGAGATACCGTTGGCATTTGCTTCCTCCTCTATTCGTTCGCACCCATTGTATCCTTTGGAATCTTATGTCTCGCCTGCACCTTCATATCCTCGGCAGCGGCTCAAAAGGCAACTGCGCACTCGTCGAGGGGCCTCAGGGGCTCATCATGATCGATAACGGCCTGTCCCGCCGCGAGACACTTAAACGCATGGCGGAGCTTGGCCTCTCGGCAGACGACGTCGCCGCTCTTGTAATCACTCATGAGCATGGAGACCATATCAAGGGGCTCGATGTATGGTGCAAGCACTGGCATGGTCCCCTCTTTGCCAGTAGGGACACCCTTTCATGCAAAGAAAACCTCGCGCACCTGCCCGTGGAGGAATTTGACCCCGGCGACACACTCCCCATTGCCGGCATCCAGGTACAAACCTACTCAACATCGCACGATGTCATCAATCCTGTCGGCTATCGATTCAATGCTCTCGATGATTCCATTGGGTTTGCCACCGACACCGGAGAGTTGTCGAGCAAGGCCATAGGCATCCTCAAAGACTGTCGAGTTCTCGCGCTCGAAAGCAACCACGATGTAACTATGTTGCGCGAAGGACCGTACCCACGCTTTCTTCAGGAGCGCATCCTGTCCACAAAGGGGCATCTCTCCAACAACCAAGCCGCCGAAGCCGCGCGAGAACTTGTTACCGATCGCACAGAACAGCTCATCGCCATGCACATCAGCCAGGACAATAATCGTCCAAGCCTTACCGTCAAAAGCTATGCCAAAGCTCTAGCCGCAACCCTGGATGACGAGGTCGGCAGCTCCGCCACCCTTCTCCATGGATCGCGAAAACTCTCGATACGCCCCGCCAGCCAGCACCGGCCAGCAACCATTCAATAGACTGTCCTAGACAACAAAAGGGGCCGGGAATCGCTTCCCAGCCCCTTTTGCTGTCTTTAAATAGCGCAGAACACCAACGAAGTTAGTCGATAGAGATCTTCGTGACGTTCTTCTTCTCGACGATCTTAGGAACCGTAACGGTGAGGATGCCGTCAGCATACTTAGCAGAGAGACCCTCGCTCGAAGCGTCCTTCAGATATACGCCACGCGTCGCGCTGTACGAGCTAAACTCCTTCTGCAGGTAGTTCTTGCCCTCGTTCTCCTCGTCCTCCACAACGTTCACGCTAATGGACAGACGGCCTTCATTAAGCTCAACATCGATGTCATCCTTAGCGACACCCGTCAGATAGGCCTTGACCTCATAGCCGTCGCCCTTATCCTCAACGTCAACGGGGAACGCCTTGGAAGCAATCGAGTTGTTTGCAAGGTCGGTCATATCATCAAACAGATCGAACAGCGAGCTAGCAGAAGGACGAACGCCAAAAACCGAACGATAAGGAACCATGCTTGCCATGTTTACCACTCCTTGAAAGGACTGCCGAGCCATCTTCTAGGTGACTGGGACTTCTTTTGACGCTCTTATATATGCCCACACAGTGCTTATATATACATCGACTATAAAGTTTTTTGAGTCCAGTACTATAAGCATATCTAAGTGTATGTGACTCAGGTTTAATAACGTTAAGGTTCTTTGAACCAAAGCTTAAATAACAAGTATGTTCGCAGCTACAAATAACAAGGGGCTTACAATGAGCGCGTACACGTTGTTGGTAACGAGCTAAAGGGCATCATGGACGATCAAAAACAGGACAACACGTTTATGCCGGAGCAGGACGAAGCATCCAGCCCGCAACCGATTCGGTTCCATCGCCCCCACATCTCGCAAGAGCCCATCAATGATCCAGAGCCCAAATATGTGACAAGAAACCGATATCAAACACTCGAAGAGGCACAAACGGGGCGCAAACATATGGGTTTCGCCTCGGGAGACCCTGTATATCTGAAAGACGCACCATTATCTAAAAACAGCGCAGATAGGGATGAGCCGATGAAAGCATCCGCCGCTCATCGACAAAGAGGGCCTCGACCCAAGCAAACCTTGACGCACTCGGCTCGCTATCTCGAAACGCCAAAACAGGGAAAACCAATCTTCGTTTCGTCAAGTAAACGACGCAAGCAACATCGACTGACAATCCTGCTTTTGATCATTGTGGCCATAGCAGTCGCCCTCGTTATTCGATTTATTTTCTTTAAATAAAAGCTCAATACCAAAAACGATAAGATCGTCTGGTGTAATTGAGTCATTTACGCCCCGTAAATCAGAACCACCCTTAAAAAGGGTGGTTTGCTCTTAGGGTATAACCCACGGGCCCCGGGCTCGCGTCTAAAGGCGC